>JBDTWG010000118.1:0-9626 GCA_040006855.1 Nitrospira sp. | reverse complement strand
GCCGCTGGTGATCATCCCTAACGGAGTCGAGACGGAATTGTTCGCGCCCGCTTCCGACGAGATGAAGCGGCCATTCACCATAATCTGTGTGGCCCGTCTGATCGAACGCAAAGGGCAGCATCATCTGTTGCAGGCGTTTGCGCAATTACGAGGCAGTTGCGCAGAACCGATGCGGCTGATGTTCGTCGGGACCGGCGACGCCGAGGCGCAGTTGCGGGCATTGGCCGACAGCCTGCAGGTGGCGGAAGCCGTGACCTTCAAGGGGTTCGTGTCGCGTGAACAGATGCCGACCCTGTACCGGGAGGCGGATGTCTTTGTCTTGCCGTCTCAGCAGGAAGGCATGTCGATTGCGTTGCTGGAAGCCATGGCCTCCGGATTGCCGGTCATTGTGACCGACACGGGAGGCACCGCTGAATTGGTCACGCAGGGACAGAACGGGGAGATCGTCCCGTGGAGCGATGTCCACGCCCTCACGCGAGCGTTACATAATCTGCTGAATGCGGAGACTCTCCGTCGTCAGATGGGGGCAGAGAGTCGGCGAAGAGCCCTGCAGTTCGGTTGGCCGGTACTGGCGACACGCTACATCGAATTGTGCGAGCGGGTGATGCTCCCCTCGGCGGCGAGCCAACGGGCGATCGGTCGCTCGCGAGTCGATGTCCGAGGCGATCTGCACAAGGAACCTCGGGCATGAGGAAGCAGCCCCACGTCTGTATTCTGACCAGTCAGTATTTCGATTGGGGTATTTATGGCGGGTTCGGCAGCATGTCGCGCAAGCTTGCCGAAAGTCTGGTGCGGTCCGGCTACCGAGTCAGCGTCATCGTTCCAGGGCGCCAAGGCCAGAAGCCGGTCGAGACGATCGGAGGAGTCGAGATTCAGAGCTTCTCGCCGCGCAACGTGCTCGAGGCCTGCCGAATCATCCGCGCCTCGCGGGCCGATATTTTCCACTCTCAAGATCCGACCGTGCTGACTTACCTGGCGCAGCGGCTCCATCCACGTCGCACGCATCTCGTCACCAGTCGAGACCCCAGAGAACTGCATGACTGGTGGATCGAATTTCTCTATGCTACGCCGATGCGCCGCCTCCTGACGCCGTTCAACTACTTCACCGAATCCGGTCTCTTCGTCAGGCAAGCCGTGCGTCGGGCCAATGGTGTGTTTTGCCCGGCACATTTTCTGAAGGAAAAAGTGAAGCGGTTGTACGGCCTGTTGACGCTGCCGACTCTGCTGCCGAATCTCATCGATGTGCCCGTGACCCTGCCGCAGAAAAGCGAGCGCCCGACGATGACGTTTGTGGCCCGATGGGATAAACGTAAGCGGCCGTGGATTTTTTTGGAATTGGCCAGACAGTTTCCGGACTATCGGTTTGTGGCGGTGGGACAGGGCAGCGCATCCGCCGAATCCGGATTCGACGCCGAGTTGCGTCGTCGCTTTCGCGACGTGCCGAATCTGGAAATGCCCGGTCTCATTAATCGTTTTCGCGAGCCGGAGCGTATGCACCAGATTTTGTCCGACACCTGGATCTTCGTCAGTACGGCGGTGCGCGAGGGGCTTCCGTTGACCTTTCTAGAAGCGGCGGCCTACGGATGCCCGATCATTAGTCGTGTCGATCCCGATCAATTCGCCACGAAGTTCGGCAAGCAAGTCCACGACGACGACTATGCCGCCGCCATTCGAAGCCTCCTTGCAGACGCGCCGCTCGAGAAGGGGCGTGCCGCCTATGAATATGTGCGCGACACCTACGAAACGTCCAAGGCCTTAGCGGCCCATCGACAACAATATGAGGGCTTTGCTGCCTGACTCGGCCTGACTCGTCCTGAGGTCGTCGCGCGAGCTCAGCTAGCGGCCTGTCGAGGTCGTGGATACATGCATGTCTTCTAAGGCAGTCTCGAAAGGGATCGTCTCGGTCGGAAGTTGGTCGGTCGCGAAACTGGCGACTGCGGCCGTGGTGTTGCCGATCTTCGCGCGTCTGCTCGGTATTGAGGGGTATGGGCAATATGCCTATTATCTCGCGGTGCTCCTTCTCGCCTCCCAATTTGCCAATGTCGGCATGATGCAGACCATGACCAAACGCGTGGCGGAGCGACCGAACGATCTTGCCTGGTGCCGAGCGGTGGCGCGGGCGGGCGCCCTCATCAATGGAATGGGTGTGGCCATCGTCGGCCTCCTGGTGGGGCTGATCCTGGTCAGCGCCGCGCCACAAGGGACGGCTGCCGTTGTCACCGCCTGCGTCGTCGTGGGTGTGTTGCTGTTCGATCAAATGTGGTTTTATGCGCGCGGGATTTTGTACGGACTCCGACGGGAGGAACGCGCGGCGATTCCCGGCATCATCGGCGTCGTGACGGCGGGCGCCCTCGGCGTGACGCTCGCGATGAACGGCATGGGAGTGACCGGTGTCTTGACGGGACTGCTCGTGGCGGACCTCTTTGTTGCGGTGGTGTGTCTCCGGTCGGTCATGCATGTGCTTCAGGGAACAGAGCGCGTCCGTTCGGCTCCCGTGGTACCTCTGCCGACACAAGAGTTGCTGCGCTTCGGCCTGTCCGCGATGGTCTTCTCGGTGTTGAACATGGCTCTCTGTTCCCTCGATGTGATCCTGGTTCGCCATTTGGCCGGTGGCGCGCAAGCCGGGCTCTACGCGGCGGCCGTCCAGTGGTCGCAGTTCGTGTGGTTTATCCCGATTGCGGTGGAGGGCGTCATGCTTCAATCGACGGCTCGTTTATGGACCGAACATCGGGTAGGGGACGTGAGCAGTTTAGTGAGTCGGCTCCTGCGGTATGTGATGTTGGGCACCGCTTTCCTACTCCTAATTGTTTTCGCGTTAGGCGATCAAATTGTCACCCTGTATTTCGGACCGCAATTCGCCGAGGCTGCCTTGGCATTGCGATTACTAGTGCCTGGCGCGTTCTGTTATGCGATGGCGCGTGTGTTGTGGCCGGTGATTCAAGCCGGAGGCGACGGAGCACATCTGATCCGAGTGATGGGCGCGACGGTGCTGGTGGATGTCGGGTTATGCTGGGCTTTGGTCCCGAGGTGGGGAGCGGCCGGCGCGGCGCTGGCCACCTCAGCGTCCTTTGCGCTGGTGGCGGTTGGGTATGCCTGGGTGTTGCGCCGTCGGCAGGTCCATATCTTCGAGGGCTGGGCCGTCTCCAGACTGATGGGTCTTGTGGTAGGAACAGGCACGGCCATCGCGGGTGGCGCTGCAATGATCGACGCGCCGATCCTATCTGTGATGGTGGGGAGTGCCGTCGGTGCGTTGGTCTATTGGAGCGGTGTCTTTTGGCTTGGGCTCCTGCAGGTCGAGGAAGTCGAACAACTGGTGCACAGTCTGCCGGGTACCTTGCGGCGGGCGGGCGTGAAAATATTTCGCTGGCTGGAGCCGGCTCTGCTAAAACTGAGACCAACGGTATTGAATTAGGTTGAGTTTCGCATCATGCCTACTGATCAACATAGAATCTCGGTCGTTATTCCCACTCTTGGACGAGACACGTTGGCCTTGTGCCAGGCAGCCTTGGCAAAGCAGACCAGGCAACCGGATGAAGTGATCGTTGTGGTCGACCAGCATCGGCGCGGGGCGGCCTGGGCTAGAAATGAAGGGATTGTCCGGGCAACGGGTGATCTCATTGCGTTTGCCGATGACGACGGAGTTCCGCCTGCAGACTGGCTGGAGCGGCTGGTCGCGGCGCTTGATCGCCACCAGGCAGCAGTCGCGGGAGGCACGTTTCAAGAGACCGATCCGCTCTTGGACGCGATTCGTCGTCGTACACCATTACCAGATCACGAGCAGATCGACCGAGGAGGCCTGGTCGGCAACGGCGGCAACATGCTGGTCAAACGGGACTGGTTGAACCTCTGCGTGCGAGAGGACGGACATGCCTTCAATCCATCTTTCCCGGGATCCGGCGAGGATTGGGAACTTGTCTGGCGATTGCGGAAGCGCGGAGCGACGATGGTGTATGTTCCCAATCCGGTCACGCATTTGCGCCGGGCGTCCGCAGGACAACACCTTCGTCATTCGTTCCAGCGGGGGATTGGAATCGCAATTCTATTTCGTCTGATGCGAATGGACGAAAGCGGCGTCATTCCTCAAGATAGTCTGCTATGGGGCCATGCAGGCAAGAAAACCCATCCGCGATGGTTCAAAGCTCTGTGGGAGAAACTGCTCGGCCCGTTTGAATGGAGACGCTTTCAACAGAAGCGGCATTTTGGGCTGTTTTGGCTTGGCGAGAAGTGTCAGGCTGCCGGGTTTGTCTGGGGTCTGTGCAGAGGAGCGATGAGGGAAGGAGGGGCGCCCAATGCAGTCAGAACATCTGACCCTCATACGGTGGAATCCAAATCATGAGTGACGTGTCTTTGCGTACGAAAGCCTGGTTCGGAGATGACACTCTCGCGATCGACTTTCCACCCTCCTGGAAAGTCGTCGAAGTTGGCCCTTCGGATAAACCGGCCTTGACGCTCCACGCGATGCAGGAGGCGTTGAGTCGGCCGATCGGCACGCCGAGGCTCTCTGCAATCGCAAAGGGCAAAACCAAGGCTGTCATTGTGGTCGACGATCTCACCCGTCCCACACCCGCTGCCGACCTGCTTCCGTTGCTTGTCGAAGAAGTGACTCGTGCAGGCATCCCGCCTCGCGCGATCACGATCATGCTCGCGGGTGGCACGCATCCTCCGGCATCCGATGAAGAGATGACAAAAAAGGTGGGCTCAGCACTTTCTTCTGAGATCAGGATCATGGCACATGACAGTGGTCGGGAACTGGTGGATCTCGGAGTTTCTCCAGGCGGCCTGCCGCTTCAACTCAACCGTACCGTGATGGAGTGTGATCTCAAGATCGGAGTGGGATGCATTTACCCCCATCCGATCGCCGGATTTTCAGGCGGAGCGAAGATCATTCTGCCGGCGGTCTGCGGCGTCGAGACGACGAGGATGATGCATGACTATCTGCGCGGGTCCCGCGAGCGTGGAGGCTCGATCCATACGGAGTTGCGGCGGGACATGGTCGCCGTGGCTCGAAAAGTAGGACTCGACTTCATCGCAAATGTCACGCTGAACCACCGACGCGCGATCAGCGGCCTCTTTGTGGGCGACGTTGTGCAGGCGCATGAGGAAGGCGTCCGTTCGGCACAGCGGATGTATGGGGTGTCCATACTGCCTGACGCCGATGTGGTGGTGGCGGATATGTACCCCTTCGATACCAGTTGGCAATTTGCTCAGGATCGCGGAATGTGGCCGATCGAACGGGCGAAGCAGGGCGCGTCTCGAGTGGTAATTGCCGCCTGTCCTCTCGGATTGGGTACCCATGAGTTATTTCCGGTGGCCAGTCCCCTCTGGTCGCGTATCGCCCGGCGCCTCACGCACTTTCGGTTGGCCGATCTCGAACGACCATTGGAAAAGGTAAGGACGGTGGTCAAGCTGCTTCAGCAGAAACAGCAGCAGATGATGGTTCTATCGCCTGGCTTGAAGCCACATGATTTAAAAGCTATGTTTCCCCATGCCCAATGGTATGGAGACTGGGCGACGGTGAAAACTGTTCTGCTGGCGCGTCATGGTGAGGGCCCGGTGACTGTGGCGGTCTACCGTTGTGCTCCGTTTCTCATTCCGAGCGGAGCGCTCGAGTCGCAAGCCATCGAGGCAGACAGTCGCCATCCCCAACGACTGCCTGCCTCGACATGAGGGGTGAGTTACCATGAATCGCGGCATCTGGCTCTTTTTCGAAGTGGTCTTCGATACGCTGATGTTCGCGCCCTATCTGTTGCGCGGAACCTTTTCGTCACGCATAAAGGCCGGCACCCTGCTGACCTACTTGCGCCTGAGCATCAAATTATTGCTGATCCATCCGCTTCGGCCGATCACAGAGGAGAAGGTATTCGGATTCGCCATCCGTTGTTTCAACTATCGGACCATGCATCTGTTGTTCAGAGTGATTCTGTTGCGCAATGAATATTATTTTGAGACGTCCAACGCGCGGCCGGTCATTTTCGATTGTGGCGCCAACATCGGCCTGGCCACGCTCTTCTTCAAGTGGTTGTACCCGCAAGCTGAGATCTATGCATTCGAGCCGGACAAGGATACGTTTGCCCTGTTGAAGCGCAATGTTGAGGCGAACAATCTGACGGGGGTACATCTCTACAATGTGGCGTTATCCGATAAGGCAGGCACGGCCGAGTTTCATGTGGATCACGCTAATCCCGGATCCTTGCGGATGAGTCTGAACTACCAGCGGATGCCGAAAGACACTATTAGGGTCGAGACCCTCACGCTCTCAGAGGTGATCGGCAGACAGTTGCCGGACACCGACATCGATTTTCTCAAGCTCGACGTCGAAGGTGCGGAAGATGCCGTGCTACGGGATCTCGCGAGCACAGGCCGACTGAAGGCGGTACGGGAAATGCTGATCGAGTTCCACCACAAAATCGGCGGCGAGCGCGCGAAGCTGGGGCTCTTTCTGGCCACGCTTGAGACGCAGGGCTTTGACTATCAAGTCGATGCGGTGTGCATGCCGCTCTATGCTCCAGGTAGGTTTCAAAACATCATGCTGTATGTCTATCGAGTCGCGTGACTCGCTGCTGCTCCGTCGTGGCATGGCACCGGCCTCCCTAAAGAGTCTCCTCTATGGCACTGCTTGTCGCGACAGGTTCACCCAGACTCATAAGCCGGATTGAGCGCGCCTCCGCTGGGACGGACCGCGTTGTGGCCGGGATTCTTTTTCTGATCGTGTTCGGAAGCGGCCTCGTTCACCTCGAGAGCTTTCCCCCGCTCTGGTTCGATGAAGGATGGACGGTCTGTGTCGCGCGCACGTGGGTCGAGATGGGGCATTACGGTTGTCTGCTCCGCGGCGAACCGGCCGCACCGGTGCTGTCGGCCCATTTTCCCGTGGTTGCCTCGGTGGCCGCGAGTTTCAAGCTCTTTGGTGTCGGCCTCTGGCAGGCGAGAGTAGTCGGCTTATTGTATACGTTCGGCGCCTTCCTCCTTCTCTATACTATCGCGCGACGGCTCTTCCGTCGGCCTGTGGCCATCGTGGCGCTCGGACTCCTGATTCTCGTTCCAGTGAAATGGTCGATCCATCCCCTATTTATAGGACGTCAGGTGTTGGGCGAGATGCCCATGTTATGTTTCCTTCTGGCCGGGTACGCCTGCCTGCTGCGGATCGATGATGATCGACGTTGGCTTGCCGCGGCGATCGCCTGCTGGAGTCTCGCGTGGATGACCAAGTCTCAACTGGCCCCGTTCTTCATCGCTTCTCTGGCAGGGACGGCAATGTTGGTTGGCCTTCGTGGAGACTGGTCCACCGCTCGTCAGCTGGCATTACTCTTGGGCGGCTCGTGGGCGGGGTATCGGCTCCTGGTGGTGACGAAGGAACTGGTGTTAGCGGGGCATACACTCCCGAATCCCCCGACAAGCGGAATGACGGAAGCGATTGCAGTGGTTTTCGTGCCGTCGATTCGCCTGGAGACGATTCAATACATGGTGGCGTCCTGGCCGGAATATACAATTGGCTTGGGTTATGCTGCCTGGCGTCTGTGGCGTTCTGACCCTGCTCACGGCCGGCGGCCGCTCGAACAGACCGTCCGCATTATGCTCCTGTTGTTGGCGACTAGCTGGCTGGCGTGGTTTGCCCTGCTCTGTGCGGGCGAGGCGCGATATGCCTTCCCTGGCCTGTTCATTGCCGCTCCATTCACTGCGGCTCTTTTCTACGAACTCACTAAAGGATTCGACGCAGCATTTGTGCGGGACGTCCTGTCGGCACTCGTGCGAACCAGACACGTGACCAAGGAGGGGATAAAAGTCGTGGTGACCGTCGCACTTCTTATCGTGATGGGGTGGGTAGTCGTGCAGGAACGGTATGCGTTTCGTGCGCGAGAGGATGAGCGTGACCTAGTTGAGTTGATCGCCTATCTGCATACTGCCACACCGGCGACCGCGCTGATTGAGACGTACGACAGCGAGCTGTTTTTATTTCTTAACCGCCGCTATACCTATGCCCCACCACAGGCATTGGTAGAGGTGATTCTTCGCGAACAAAATCCAAACCAGCCGGTCACCTATGATCCGTTGCAGGCGAAGCCGAATTACATGGTCGTTGGCGAGTACGGCCGCTGGGCAGGATTCTACAAGCCCCTGATCAAGCAGAACCGTGTGAGGCTCGTGCAGACTATCGGGCGCTACCAGATCTACGAACCGGTCGGATCCGAGTAGTCGACACCAACGCGTTGCCCTCGCGATTCCTCATCTGTTCCCGGTCGATTTGTGACGGGCCGTCTCGATGAGCCGTCGAATGGCAGTGATGACGAGTTCCGGTTGGTCGAATTGAATGAAGTGGCTGCTCTGATCGGCGAAGACTTGGCGACTGTTAGATGAGAGCTTGGTCAGGTCTTGCTGGAGGTCCAGCCACATCTTCCTGAACTTGACGGGGTTCACGGCTCCGGGCATGTCCGGCCACCAGACAGGGCCGGTCGCAGTCAGGACGACTAACGGAAGATCGCCGAGGGGGCCGATGTGGCGCACTTGTTCCAGCGTTTCCACCAGCGCGTCTCCCTCCTCGCTCAGCGTCGTGGGATAGCTGGTCCATAGCCAGCCGGCACGCAGCATCGGTCGAACCTTCTCGGGCACTTTTTCCTCCTGCTGACTTAAAAACGGCGGCAGACTCTCGAACGACGCGAAAAGTCGTGGCATGCCGAGGATCGTCATCGCGCGGAGGAGAGGAAGCATCGACTTGCCGGTGTTGACGAAGGTTCTGAACTCGGCCTGCCGCATTTCCGATTCATGTCCCGCATCGACCAGGACCATGCCGACGATGTCAGTGGGATGCTCCTCCCGGTAGAGTCGGGCGACGAAGCCACCGAGCGAATGGCCCACAAAAATATAGGGGCCGGAAATGCCTGCGCGCTTCAGCAGTTGATGAAGTTCCCGGGCCATGCGTTGTCCCGTGCGAGGCGACGGGCCTCGCTCGCTCCATCCAAGGCCGGCCCGATCATAGGCGCAGACTCTGGTGACCTTCGCCACTTCCGGCTGCACCAGAGTCCAGTACAGCGACCAGCCCGGCGCCGCGGCCTCCAGCACAACCGTCGGGCTTCCCTTGCCGGTGCAATAGAGGTGGAGCCGGTGGCCGCCGACATCGACCATCTGGCCGGGAGGCGGGTAGTGCGATCGGTCGAGCACCATGCCGACGAGCTGATAGCCCATGCCGACGATCATTAAAAGAATGAGCGTACCGAACAGCCACTTGAGAATATGCATGGAGGCTATGATCCATCGTTATGGGTGGCGGAAGCAAACGGGACGATACAATGCGTTGTCCGAAGACCAGGTGGTCGGCATCACTCATCCGGGAAAGCGAAGATTCTGAAGGCCTCCCTCAGTGTTTGAAATGGTTTCGAACCTAACACGAACATCTAGGCCGCCCCGAAGCGCCTCTCTTGGATAGGCAGAGAAACGTAGGCTGCTGATGCACGCGTCGGGCGCTGCGGGCGAGTAGTGGCTCAATCTGGAGCGTCACCGCACGGTTTAGACAGAATAGTGTTCTTGGAGGTGGTCGCGCTGAAAACGCACGATGTATCTGATCAACAGCTCCCGGTTCTGTGTGGTCATCCTGACGAAGCGGGCGTGGAGGCGGTAAGGATTACCTGGGAGCG
>JBDTWG010000117.1:0-9703 GCA_040006855.1 Nitrospira sp. | reverse complement strand
CACAGCTTCTCTATCCTGACCGTCAAGTGGTGGCCGTGACCGGTGACGCAGGGTTCCTGATGAACTCTCAAGAACTTGAAACGGCAGTGCGCCTTGGTCTGCCGATTGTCATCCTCATCTGGCGGGACGATGGGTATGGGGTGATTCGCTGGAAGCAGCAGGTTCGTTTTCACCGGACCTCCGGCGTCGAATTCAGCAATCCCGATTTCGTCGCCTATGCCAAAAGTTTTGGGGCCGCGGGATTTCGAGTGGAAGGGCCGTCTGAATTGGGAGCGGTCATGAAGGTCGCCCTGACGTGCGGCCGCCCGGCGGTCATCGATTGTCCCGTCGATTATTCCGAGAATCTGCGTCTGTCGGATCGGTTGCGGAAACAACCTCACGAGTGAAACGGGAGGGAGCGATGGAAGTTCGCAGCAAGGTCTATACATATCGAACCGCAGTGAAGTGGACCGAGCAGAAAAAAGGGACGATCTCCAGCAGCGGCAAGCCGGAGATTCACGTCGCGACGCCGCCGGAATTCAAAGGGCATGAAGGGATCTGGTCTCCTGAGGATTTGTTCGTGGCCTCCGTCAATGTGTGCGTCATGACGACCTTCCTGGCATTCGCGGAAAGGGCTGGACTGCCATTGTCGTCCTATGCATGTGACGCGGAAGGGCGATTGGAATTAGTGGAGGGTAAGTTTCAGGTCACCATGATCACGTTGCGGCCCCACATCACATTGCCGTCCGGCGGCGATGTCGGAAAAGCCAAGGAATTGATCGAGAAGGCTGAGGCCAATTGCCTGATCTCCAATTCGATCAAGACGCGTGTGAGTCTGGAAGCGACCATCAATTAGGAGTGGTCGCACGCATCAGGATATTCGGCTGGCTCCTCCTCTTCGTCCGTCATGCGTGACGCCCAACAACATCGCATCGATTGACCTGATGATTTGCTGATTGTCCGGAAAGCGTCAGATCCACAGATCGAAGATTCCAACATTCCGACGCCCTACAACCGACGGTCTACAGCTTTCGGGAAGGGAGGCGGACATCTTTCCCCTATCCCGCCGGAGGGAAGGAATGCTGCGCATTGCGGCCTATGCAATACGGTTCGTACTCACCAGACTTCCGAGGGCATACGGTGGAATTCCGTTACCACCGGAAAAACGAGGGCCGCGAAGTCCCAATATCTCATGCGGATGGCTTCGGAATGGGTGCCGGCTTGAAAGGTGATTTCCTCGTCCTCTGTCAGCGACTGATCGACATAGACATGAAGTCCGTAAAGGTTCCCAAAGGGAGGCATCGCACCCAACTCGCAATCGTGGAATAGGTCTTTGATCTCATCCTCGGTTGCGAGTCGTACATGGTGGGACACGAAGATGTCGCGGAGGCGGTGGATGTCCACGTTCCAACTGGCCGGGAGGACCGTCATCACGAACCGGTTATCCGCCTTCACCACCACGACTTTGGCTATTTCCTTCATCGGGGTATGAAGAGTCTGAGCGACGAGCGCCGCGCGAAAGGCTTCCGGGTGAGGCAACACATCATAGTGAACGTGTTCGTGATCGAGATACTCTTTGAGTGTTTGTGAGATGGACATCGACTCGCCTCCTTCTTGGCGGACCGTCGGTTGGACGACGTATGTCGTGAGTTCCGGATATGTTCGGAGGTTCAGCCAATTCCCAGGGATTCGCCACTCACAATTCACAACTCGTCGCTCAGTGCGGCGGTATAGCGGTATAGTTGATAAGCATACCACCCTCCTTGAACGGTTCCGGTTCTAATGGCCGACCAGCGAGGCTTCCCACCTCTTGACAGGTTCTGTGCCGCTCAAATCGGAGATTCAGGTCGCGACACCTCCGGAGTTCAAAGGACATGAAGGATCTCGTCGCCGGAGGATCTGTTCGTGGCCTCAGGCAATGTGTGCGTCATGAGCACCTGTCTCTCTTTCGCCGAACGGGCCGGGCTGGCATTCACTTCTTGCCAGTGCGAAGCGGAAGGTCGTCTGGAACTCGTGGAGGGAAAGTTTCAGGTCACGCTGATCACATTGCGCCCATACATCACGCTGCAGTCAGGCAATGATGCGGTAAGAGCGAAAGAACTGATTGAAAAGGCCGAGGCCAATTGCCTCATCTCCAATTCGATCAAGACGCGTGTGAGTCTGGAAGCGACCATCAATTAGGAGTGGTCGCACGCATCAGGATATTCGGCTGGCTCCTCCTCTTCGTCCGTCATGCGTGACGCCCAACAACATCGCATCGATTGACCTGATGATTTGCTGATTGTCCGGAAAGCGTCAGATCCACAGATCGAAGATTCCAACATTCCGACGCCCTACAACCGACGGTCTACAGCTTTCGGGAAGGGAGGCGGACATCTTTCCCCTATCCCGCCGGAGGGAAGGAATGCTGCGCATTGCGGCCTATGCAATACGGTTCGTACTCACCAGACTTCCGAGGGCATACGGTGGAATTCCGTTACCACCGGAAAAACGAGGGCCGCGAAGTCCCAATATCTCATGCGGATGGCTTCGGAATGGGTGCCGGCTTGAAAGGTGATTTCCTCGTCCTCTGTCAGCGACTGATCGACATAGACATGAAGTCCGTAAAGGTTCCCAAAGGGAGGCATCGCACCCAACTCGCAATCGTGGAATAGGTCTTTGATCTCATCCTCGGTTGCGAGTCGTACATGGTGGGACACGAAGATGTCGCGGAGGCGGTGGATGTCCACGTTCCAACTGGCCGGGAGGACCGTCATCACGAACCGGTTATCCGCCTTCACCACCACGACTTTGGCTATTTCCTTCATCGGGGTATGAAGAGTCTGAGCGACGAGCGCCGCGCGAAAGGCTTCCGGGTGAGGCAACACATCATAGTGAACGTGTTCGTGATCGAGATACTCTTTGAGTGTTTGTGAGATGGACATCGACTCGCCTCCTTCTTGGCGGACCGTCGGTTGGACGACGTATGTCGTGAGTTCCGGATATGTTCGGAGGTTCAGCCAATTCCCAGGGATTCGCCACTCACAATTCACAACTCGTCGCTCAGTGCGGCGGTATAGCGGTATAGTTGATAAGCATACCACCCTCCTTGAACGGTTCCGGTTCTAATGGCCGACCAGCGAGGCTTCCCACCTCTTGACAGGTTCTGTGCCGCTCAAATCGGAGATTCAGGTCGCGACACCTCCGGAGTTCAAAGGACATGAAGGATCTCGTCGCCGGAGGATCTGTTCGTGGCCTCAGGCAATGTGTGCGTCATGAGCACCTGTCTCTCTTTCGCCGAACGGGCCGGGCTGGCATTCACTTCTTGCCAGTGCGAAGCGGGCGTCGTCTGAAACTCGCTGCAGTCAGGCAACGATGTGGCAAAAGCGAAAGAACGATCGAGAAGGCCGAGGCCAATTGCCTGATCTCCAATTCCATGAAAACCCGCCTGACACTCGAAGCGACCATCTCCTGAAAGCCGACACTGTGGCATCTTGCGCCATGTGGCGTGAGAATTGGGGTAATTCTCTCCAGCCGCTTCGCTCAGGCTCGTCTCGCGCTTCTGAGTGGAAGCCCTTGTTCTCAGCGCATTGTTCCTCTGACGGCCTTCTGTGTGACTGGCATGAGGATCGCATTCTCGGTGAAGCATGGTCGGGCAGAGAATGCCTTAATGTGAATGTGAGTGGAGTTGTCATGCTCCTGTTCTTATTGTCCATGCTCCTCGTCCCCTTGATGCCGAACACTGTGTCTGCGACTGGGGCAGATATGGCGAAGGGTAAGTCGATCTATGCCAATCTCTGTGTCCGATGCCATGGAGTCGAGGGGACGGGCAATGGGGTGATGCAATTCACGCCGCCGGTCGCTGATCTCACGTCTCCTGCCGTGCAAGGTAAATTGGACGCGAGTCTGATGAAGGCTATCCATGATGGCCGAAGAAATACCGCGATGGGAGCGTGGAAGTTTGCCCTCTCTGACGAGGAGACCCGCGACGTGACGGAGTACTTGCGAACGCTCGGCAGTGGTCTACACAGCACGTCTCCTTAAACGAATGGAGCGGATCCTCATATGAGTTGGCGCATACTTGGGTTGGGAGCATTGGTGCTCTGGGTCCTTACGATGGGCCTGATGGTTACGCTATTTGTTCAGGGGCATACCAGGCCAGGAACAGATGGGCGCACGGAGATTATTCTCGCGCCGGCGGAACGAGACTTGGTGTTGGCGGAGATGCGTCACCTGCTTAAGGCAGTGCATGGTGTCGTGACGGTGCTGAGCGGCCCGGAGCAGAATTTTAAGGCGGCCGAAGGCGCAGCCCGTGCGGCCGGTATGGCGATGGCGGCAGACGTCAATCCCGCGGTCATGCTGAAACTGCCGCTCGCCTTTAAACAAATGGGCATGTCGATTCATAAAGACATGGATCATTTGGCGGACGGCATCGCGCAGGGTGAATCCTCGGTTCAGATTCTCAACCGCCTGTCGAGCATGACGGCACGATGCACCACCTGCCACGACATGTATCGATTTTCGACAAAGTAATGAGGCTGCAGACGAGCTGAATCCTTTTACCACAGCGTGGCTCACAATCAGTGGGGCCTCGAATAATCCCCCGGCGATACGAGATGCATCTGGCGAGGTCAGAAGGAGGGAAACATCATGACATGCAACGTAGGTGGAATTGAGCGGCCGATCAGAATCGTGCTCGGCATTCTGCTGATTGGAATCGGCGCCTTCGCGGGCCTTCCGCCGATTGGAACGGGGATCACGTTGGCCATCGGCACGATCGCGCTGGTCACCGGCACGATCGGGTTTTGTCCGGCCTGGAGTCTGTTCGGGATTAACACCTGTCCGACGGGTTCCGGGAGTAAACGGTAGTGGCGGCATCAGCCGTATAAGGATGCCGACCGATGTGATGTCGAAAGGGTGTCTGTTGAATCATTAACCGGGGGGAGCCGTTGAGAAGCGGCCTGGGAGAAATGGAGGGTCTTATGCCGACAATGACGATGCCGGGAGTGCCGGTTGGTGGATTCAAAACGGTAGGGCAGATTGTGGCTACCAACGAGATGGTCTTTCACGCAGGTCAGAACGGACTGGCGATTGCGGTGGAGTTGTTGTCCACGCATACCTCGGGTGCTCCGGTCGTGGACACTAAGAATGAGCTGATTGGATTTATCAGCGAATTTGATGTGCTGAGGGCTCTTCAGGCGAACAAGGAATTGAGCCAGCTGACGGCAGAGCAGATCATGGTGAAGGATCGCATTGCCGTCACGGAAGACACCAGCATCGAAGAGGCCGTGAAGATAATGGAGGAGAAACGTCTTTTGAATCTTCCGGTCAAACGTAACGGGACTGTCGCCTATTCGATTACCAGGCATGATTTGTTGCGAGCCTGGATCGGCCTGGGACTGGATATTGAAAGCGGAACACCCTAAGCCATCAGTCCTCACGCATGCGGGACACCCTCGGCACGAGAGTCATGGACTATTCCGGGGCTCTCGTGCTGATCCAGGGTATGCCGGTCGCTTGCTTCCATTCGATGATGAAACTCAGCACGCCTGACGAGAATTATTCATGAGCCAGCACGGAGACGGAGACCAGCAACCGGCAGGAGGGCTCTCGACACCGGTCGGAACCCGGCGAACTTTTTTTCACTGGGTAACTCTTGCGGCGGCAGGGTTCGTTGGGGTGGGGCTTGCCATTCCCCTCATCGGCTCGCTGATCTCGCCGGCCTTCACGCGGCGGCGGCGCGCATGGGTGGATGTCGGCGCCGCCGATGAGTTGCCCGCCGGTCAGCCCACGCAATTGGACCATGTGACCACCATTCGCGACGGCTGGCTGGAAGCCAAATCCCATAAGGCTGTATGGGCGGTCAAGCAACCGCAAGGCGGCGTGAAAGTGTTTTCGCCGATCTGCACGCATCTGGGGTGCGGCTATCGCTGGGACGATACAGAGAAAAAATTCCTCTGTCCCTGTCACGGGAGCTCGTACGACATGAACGGCCAGGTATTGGGAGGCCCCGCCCCGCGCCCCCTCGATACGCTTCCTTCAAAGGTGGAAGAAGGACGACTTCTCGTCATGTATAAGGACTTCAAGTCAGGCCTCTCGCATAGTGTGGAATTATGAGTGTGAATGTTGAGTGGCAGCTTATTCCTCAACTCACCTCTCAACATTCAGCACTCAACAGTTAGGAGATCATGTCTTCTCGCCTCTACGAGTGGCTCGACAGTCGTCTGAATCTCAAGCCGGTTCAGCGCACGTTGCTCGATGAGCCGATCCCCGGCGGGGCGAGCTGGATTTACGTCTTCGGCTCCGCGACGCTGTTCCTCTTCGTCCTCCAAGCCGCCACAGGCATGTTCCTCGCGCTGTATTATGCGCCGACGCCGGACCACGCCTACGACAGTGTCAGATTCATTGAAACCGAAATCACATTGGGCTGGTTCGTGCGCGGACTCCACCATTGGGGCGCGTCGGCGATGGTGGTGGCGATCGGCCTCCACATGCTGCAGACATTCCTCTACGGCGCCTACAAATCACCGCGTGAAGTGATGTGGATGGTCGGCGTGGTGCTGTTCCTCATCGTGATGACCTTCGCGTTTACCGGCTACCTGCTGCCTTGGGATCAAACCGCCTATTGGGCGACCCAGATCGGGATTAACATGGTGGGCACGGTGCCGCTCATCGGCGATTTCATCTCCCGCGTCCTGCGCGGAGGCGAGATGCTTGGCGCGCTGACGCTCTCGCGGTTCTTTGCGATTCACGTGCTGTTCCTTCCTGCGATTCTCATCGGCGGGATTGCTTTGCACCTGTTCGTCCTGCGACGGGTGGGGCCGGCTGGCCCCTGGACCGACGATCGGGCGTCGCTGGGCAGCGAGACCTTTGCTCCCCGGCAGGTTTACATGGATGCGGTCGTGATCGCCGGTGTCTTTCTCGTTGTCGCGACGCTGGCTTTCAGCATTCCTTTGCCCCTGACGGACAAGGCCAATCCGTCCGATACGAGCTTCGTGCCCGTTCCCGAATGGTACTTTCTCTTCTATTACGAACTGCTCAAGTATGTGCATGGACCACTTGAACCCCTGGCCACCTGGGTCTTGCCGCTCTGCGTGATCCTGATCATGTTGTTCTGGCCATTTATCGATCGCAACCCGGTGCGGAATCCCATCCGCCGGCCGGTGGTGCTGGGCAGCGGTTTGCTGTTCTTACTCGTCGTATTCGGCCTGCTGGGCGTCTCGATCAAGAATCTCTACGCGGTGCCGAGGACCGATCCGGCTGTCGCACGGGGTAAGACCGTCTATGCCCAGTTCGGTTGTGTCGGGTGCCATCGCATTCACGGCGAGGGCGGGGCCGTCGCGCCGGACCTGTCCACGATCGGGGACGCGAGACCGGATCGAGCCTGGCATCTCAAACATTTCCGTGATCCTCAATCGGTGTCGCCGGGATCGTTTATGCCGAAATTCCCCCTTACCGATCAGCAGCTCAATGACTTGACCAGTTATGTCCTGACCTTGAAACGAACGAATGAGAAACAGGGGTGAATCCTTTCCACGGTCCGAGACTCCACTCTTTCTAGGTCGGGGTGGCGGTGCTGCTTCTACCGTCGATCAACTGTCATCATCAATGCGATGGGCAGATTCCTTCACGCTGGTTCGAGGAGACATCCATGGCGAAGTATGTACAAATGGACGGGCCCGGCGGACATGGCACACAAGTTGAGGCTCAAGCGACGCCTGCTATGAATCGCCGCAGCCTTCTCGCCGGAACTGTCGGCGTGGTGAGCGCGATGGTCATGCGTGCGGTTGCACCATCTGTCGAGGCGGCCATGCCGGTTGCCTCGGATGACCCGACGCGAGTGCCGGGGGCGGCGCCGACAGCCTATGGGCAACGCTCGGTTTTCGAGCAGGCAGTCCGCGTCCCGCGCTCGTGGTGGGCATCTTTGACGCCCCTGCAGGATTCACACGGCATGATCACCCCATCAGCCTTGCATTTTGAACGGCACCACAATGGGGTGCCCGTCATTCAACCGGCGCACCACAAGCTCATGATTCATGGATTGGTAGAACGGCCATGGGCCTTCACCATGGACGATTTGAAACGATTTCCCGCCATCTCACGGATCGCATTTATCGAATGTTCAGGGAACTCAGCCAGCGAGTGGCGGGCCCCGACCGGACAGACCGTACAACAGACTCATGGCCTGACGAGTACGAGTGAATGGACCGGCGTGGCCCTCAAGGCAGTCCTTGAAGAAGCTGGTGTGAAACCGGACGCCACCTGGGTCTTGGCTGAAGGTGGCGATGCGGCGGCCATGACACGGAGTCTTCCGCTGGCCTCCCTCATGGAGGAAGCGCTCCTGTGCTACGCTCAAAATGGGGAACCTCTTCGCCCTGAGCAGGGCTATCCGCTGCGTCTGCTTGTGCCAGGCTGGGAGGGGAATACGTGCATTAAATGGTTACGCCGTCTGAAGCTCGGCGCAGCTCCTTTTATGACCCGCGAGGAAACGTCGCAATATACGGACCTGATGCCCGACGGCACGGCGCGTCAATTTACGATGGTCATGGAGGCGAAATCCGTGATTACTTCTCCCTCGGGGGGACAACGAATACAGCCGGGCTTTATCGACATCCGCGGTTTGGCGTGGAGCGGCCGAGGTCGTGTCGCGCAGGTGGAGGTGAGTACTGACGGTGGAGAGGCCTGGCAACCGGCGGTACTACAAGATCCCATCCTGCCGAAGTGCCATACACGGTTCAATTTGCCGTGGCGGTGGAACGGAGAGGACGTGATTCTCCAGAGTCGATGCATCGATGAAACCGGCTACGTGCAACCCCCAAGGGCGGCATTGGTGGCGGTGCGTGGTGTGAACTCCGTCTACCATTACAATGCGATTCAAAGTTGGAAAATTGCCGCCGATGGGCAGGTGAGTAATGTCCATGCGTAACGCTATCATGATGGGGCTGATGACCATCCTGAGTCTGGGCGTCTTCTTGAGCAGTGGTGTCGCCGATCAGCACGATCGGACGCATGGTTATGGATTGGGACGGCCCGCCACTGCCCAGGACATTCAACAGTGGAACATTGATGTCGCGCCAACCGGGGAAGGATTGCCGCCTGGCCGCGGGACTGCGAAGCAAGGTGCGGCGATTTTTGCCGCACACTGCGCGTCCTGTCATGGCCCGACGGGTCAGGAAGGTCCGATGGACCGCCTGGTTGGGGGCGCCGGCACATTAGCCAGCCAAAAACCTGTGAAAACAATCGGGAGTTACTGGCCCTATGCCACGACACTCTATGATTATGTGTATCGCGCCATGCCCTTTACCGCTCCCCAAAGCCTCTCGCCGGAACAGGTGTATGCGGTGGTGGCATGGTTGCTGTATCAGAACGGGATCATTGCAGAGGACACCGTCCTCGATGCCCGTGCACTGCCCGGCATTCCGATGCCGAACCGCAACGGGTTTGTGCCAGATTCCAGGCCGGATGTGCACAAGAATTGAACCATCCTCAACGTATGCCGCCGAGACCCGAAGCAGGCCCGACGGTACCACCAAACGACCGATTGAGCTATGAACGAGAAGCTGCATCTTGTCTGTCCACATTGCCGGAGCATTAATCGTGTTCCGACTGCACGCTTAACCGAGCATCCCCACTGCGGTCAGTGCCATCGTGCGCTGTTCACCGGCCGTCCGATCAATTTGACGGCGGCAGATTTCGATCTCCATGCATTACAGGCGCAGATTCCATTGGTCGTGGATTTCTGGGC
>JBDTWG010000116.1:0-9715 GCA_040006855.1 Nitrospira sp. | reverse complement strand
AAGTTCCGGGCGATGTTTCCGTGAGCGAAGCTGCCCTCCTCCTCGATCGAGAGCGGATCCCCTGTCTCCTCGTGAAGGACAGCGACACCACCTTCGGCATCATGACCTCCGGCGACATTGTCAAAAAAGTGGTGGCTCAGGGACTGGAAGCGCACGATGTGGAAGTTCGGGCCATTATGTCGAAGCCCGTTCATTCAATTGAATGCGATCAAATTCTAGACGATGCCACGAGCGTGATGGCCGCCACAGGAACCTCTCTCCTCATCGTGACGAAGCAAGGCCAGCCCGTGGGCATCCTGACCGCGCGGGACCTTGCGCTGGCCCCGAAGCGATGCGAG
The DNA here is from genome assembly GCA_040006855.1 of Nitrospira sp. Classification (GTDB taxonomy): domain Bacteria; phylum Nitrospirota; class Nitrospiria; order Nitrospirales; family Nitrospiraceae; genus Nitrospira_A. The sequence goes on along the minus strand of JBDTWG010000116.1, from coordinate 9,377 downwards.
ACCTGCCTCCCTGCAACGCTACGTGTGACGAATGGTGATGGCGAAGGGGCCAAACACACCGCCACAATTCGACAGCTCAGTCACGTCGGCGCCCTCATCGAAAGTCGTACGCTGCTCCTCCCCGGTACAACCGTCGTCCTATCTTTCATCCTTCCCGGAGCAGACTTGAGCTTCTCAGTGCGCGGCACCATCCTCAACAGTAGTTATGAACCGGACCTTTCCGAAGACGGGGACATGATCGGAAGCAATCCCGGAGTCGATATCCAATTCGCGCCCCTCCCCTCATCGGACGAATCGAAAATTCGCGCCTGGGTGCTTCAAAATTTGTCACGAACCTCAGAACTCTCCTAAAATTCCTCCGATGAATCTTTGCTTCGGCGACGACAGCTTGTTATGATTTCCTGCTCAGACGATATGCGTCCGAGTACACCGTGCGTTAGGTAAGCACTGATGAAAAGCCCTGCCGCTCGCTCAAAACCCGCTCTGACCAAAGACGAAATTCTCACGCAACTCGGCACCATGCTCGACCGTCCGGATGACGACATCCAGGCGGCGCTGATGAAGGAAATCCTCACCGGCGTGATCCGATTGTCGGATTCGCAGCTGGACGTGCTGGACCTGAAGATCGTCAATCGTGCGTTGAAAGAACTCCGTCATGCCTTCAGGGTGTTTCAGGGGTATCGGCATCGTCTCAAAATCAGTGTGTTCGGGTCTGCTCGCACGCCCGCTGACGATCCCAATTACCAGATGGCCTTTCAGTTCGCCCGTCGGATGGTAGAAGAAGGTTATATGACCATCACCGGCGGCGCGGACGGCATCATGCGAGCATCGCAGGAAGGCGCCGGACGCGAGCATAGTTTCGGCGTCAACATCATGTTGCCCTTCGAGCAAGGTGCCAATGCCGTCATCGCCGACGACCCCAAACTCGTGACCTTCAAGTACTTCTTCACTCGTAAGCTCATGTTCCAAAAAGAATCACACGCCATTGCTCTATTCCCGGGTGGATTTGGCACCCACGATGAAGGGTTTGAGATTCTCACCCTTGTGCAAACCGGCAAGAGCGACCCAAAACCAATCGTGTGTCTCCAGGCTCCTGGATGCGACTACTGGAACCACTGGCACGCTTTCATCACCGAGCAGTTACTAAAGCGGCGCTTGATCAACGCCGAGGATCTCTCCCTGTTTACCATCGTCGACAATGTAGAAGATGCCGTGACAGAAATCCGTTTATTTTACCAACGGTATCACTCACTTCGATTTGTGGGACGCCAACTCGCCATCAGACTAAAAACCCCACTGACCGACGCGCAGGTCGCCGAAGTCCAAAAGCAATTCAGCGACATGCTGACCGAGGGCACCTTCGAGCAACGGCCGTCACTCCCCGAAGAAATCGATGAACCAGGGCTGAAAGATCTCGCGCGTTTGATCTTCTCGTTCAACCGCCGAAATGCTGGTCGCCTCAGGCAACTCATCAATCACCTCAACCAACTTCCGGCAGCGCCGTAGCCGGATTTCTGGCGATGGCAGAATCTCTGTTTCGATATCTTGGTCTTTGCTGAGATACCCCTTTAGTCTCCAGGGACGGACATGCTAAGGTTGGATGCTTATGAGCGCCGCCTCCATGCGAAGTCCCTCTTCTACTGCCCCCACGCTGATCCTGTATCATGCGGAATGTGCGGATGGTTTCGGTGCCGCCTGGGCCATTTGGAAACGCTACCCTAACGCTCGCTATCACCCCGTGAAACACGGGGAAGCACCCCCTTCAGGCCTGGCCGACCAACACATTGTCATCGTGGATTTCAGTTATGCCCGGCCGATCCTCGAAACCATGGCTCAGAGCGCGGCCAGTCTTGTCGTTCTGGATCATCACATCACCGCCGAACAGACGCTGGCCGACCTACCCTACGCGTATTTCGATCTCAAGAAATCAGGGGCTGTGCTGGGGTGGGAATGGGCTCACGATGAGCCGGCGCCCTGGTTGTTGCGCTATATTCAGGACAAAGATTTGTGGCATTGGGCGCTGCCGAACAGCCGTGAGATCAGTGCTGCCTTGGCATCGTACCCATTCGACTTTGCGCTCTGGAGTGGCTTCCAGCAGCAGGAATTGGAACGGGAAGGCCGGGCCATTCTCCGCTACGAGAATGAACTCGTCACAAAGCTGGCCTCACACGCGACGATGATGCAGTTTGAGGGCGTCCTGGTCCCGGCTGTTCACAGTCCTCTTCTCACCAGCCAGATCGGCGAACGACTGTCGGCCGACCACCCCTTTTGTCTCATCTGGCATGACCGCAATGGACGACGATACTACAGCATGCGCTCACGCGAGGATGGCACTGACGTGGGCTCGATTGCCGCATCCTTCGGCGGGGGAGGCCATACCCACGCGGCCGGATTTTCCATTCCGCTGCAAACCGACGGAGCACTCCCGTCGAACCCACGACTCCCTCGACCAACGCCGTGACGGCTTTCGACGATAGGTGGAGCGATGCTGCCCCTCAATGACGACAACCCGACCGACAGTACGCCGGTCGCGACCGTCGCCTTCATCGTCGCCTGCTCCCTCGTTTTTTTGTATCAAAGCTCGCTCCTCCCAAGCCCCGGGGGAATCTTCGTCTATCAATACGGAGCCATTCCGGCTGTTCTGTTCGGTCACGCGGCCCTCCCGCCTGAAGCCATGGCGATCCCTGCCTTTTCAACCATCCTGACGAGCATGTTCCTGCACGGTAGTTGGATGCATCTCATCGGGAACATGTTGTACCTCTGGGTCTTTGGCAACAACATCGAAGACGTGATGGGGTCGACGAAGTTTGTGGTGTTCTACCTGCTGTGTGGTATCGTCGCCGCATTCAGTCATGCCCTTACCGATCCCACATCCACAGTCCCGATGGTCGGCGCCAGCGGTGCGATTTCGGGTGTTCTTGGCGCCTATCTGCTGCTGTTTCCCCATGCCCGTGTCTTGCTGCTCGCCCCATTGGTGGGTACGACCTATGTGCCGGCCGGCATCGTGCTGGGCTTTTGGTTCGTCATGCAGATCTTGAGCGGCGGAGCGAGTCTCGGCTCGCAAGGGGGAGGAGTCGCCTTCTTCGCGCACATCGGAGGGTTTGTCGCGGGAATGGTCCTGATCGGATTCTTCAAACGACCGAACGTACGGTTCTTCACGCCCGCCCGCACATCATCTTGGCGCTCCTAGCGTCTCATGGCCTCTCACACATCCAACAATTCGCGGATCTTGCCGGCCAAGTCGTGCTGTCGATAGGGTTGCTGCAGGAAATATTTCTTATTGACCCGATGACTCGCAATCGTCTCGTCCGAAAATCCTGACACGAACAACGCCTTCATCTTCGGATGCTGGAGTACCAGGCGCTTGGCCAAGTCCCGTCCGCTGATCTCGGGCATCGAGAGATGGCTCACCGTCAGATGGATGGGCCCTGCATGCTGCTGCGCCACCAACAACGCTTCCACCGCAGACCCCGCCTCCAAAACATGATAGCGATGACGGTGCAACGTCGAGAGCGCGAGCTTCCTGGCAATTTCATCCTCTTCCACAAACAGGACCGTCTCAGCCCCTTTCGACAATGCCTCGCTCACCACCGTCGTGTCTCGCACTGCGCCATTCCGCTCCACCAGCGGGAAATAGACGCGCACCGTCGTGCCTTGCCCAGGCTGACTTTGCACCTCAACCGTTCCGCCGAATTGCCTGACGATCCCATATACTAACGTCAGTCCCAGGCCGGCATGGGTGTCCTTCGTCGAGAAAAACGGCTCAAACATTTGCGATTGAACATCCAAGTTCATCCCACGGCCGCCATCACTCACTGCAATCCTTGCCATGCGCTTTCGAGGATTCTTTTCCTGTTGCTCAATCGGCAGCGCCTCGCCGGTGACCACCTGAGCTTCGATATTCACGCGACCACCATCCGGCATTGCGTCTCGCGCATTTGCAACCAGATGCATCAGCACCTGCTCCAACCAGTCGTGACCGATCTCGACCAATGCCGGCATTGAGTCGCTTTCCACGTGCAAGTCGATTTGACCGGGCAGCAGCCCCCGAAGCGTCTCTCGCATCCCTTCAATGGACGGACCGAGAGACAGGGTATCTCGTATCGTGGTTTCCTGCACGCGTAGCGCCAGCAATTGGGCCGTCAACGTCGCCGCCCGTTCCCCACTGCGGAAAATCTCGTCCACCGGAGCCTGCAGGGGATCATCCGGCTTCAGCTTGGACACAATGACGCCGGTCTCCTTCCCGATGACCGCCAGGACCTGATTGAACTCATGCGCCAGCCTGGACGCCAAACGGCCGACCGCCTCGAACTTCTGAGCCTCGCGCAGCTGTCGTTCCAGCCCCGTCCGCTCAACCTTGCCCTGACGGATTTCCTGATTCGCGCGCGAGAGGCCCTGCTTCAGCCCTTGCACCCGAGTTTCGAGTTGCGTTCGACGCTCCTCGAGCGCCTGTTCAGACTGTTTCAACCCCTGCACATTTTCTTGTAAGGAGCGATTGCGACGACGTTCAGTGGCGACAGTCTCCAACGTCAACCCATAAAACACCGCCATGATCAGCAATACGGGAATGCCCAGGAGATGCCCTACCGCGAGGGAACCTGACTGCATGGCATGTTCATACACCAACACGCCATAGCCGGCGCAGATCACCAGAGAGAGGCCGAGCAACTGCCTGAGTGAGGGAGCCGAGGAGGCAATCAACACGAGGAGGAAATAGGTGAGATACAATTCAGAACTGGCATTCCCCGAGAGATAAATCGTCCCTGTGACCAACACCGTATTGATGCTGATCAGCGCGCCGGGGAACCACATGCTCTCCAGGAGATTCCGCGGCAACAACATGATCCCACAACTGATCAGGATCAGGCTGACCGCCACCATTCGGCTCCCCGCATGCCCGAAGATCGTCTCGGTACTGACCAGTAGTTCGTAGGAGAGAATCCCTGCGACGAGACTTTGTAGAAAAATCGTGCGCGATCGGGGATGATTGAGGAACCGGCCCACCCCTCGCATGCTTGGGTGTCGCCCGGTTTGGTCGAGTTCGGAGGAGGAAAGTGGAATGCTCACCACTGCGCCTGCCTTCAGTAGAAAAGTGTGAAGCCGAGCTGGAGGTCAGCAAGTTTTGTACCCCCTTCGAAATGTCCCAAGTCACTGCATTATAACGTGCAACGGCCAAAAAGATGCGCCGCAAAGGACCAGAACGCTCACGGCCCCTCACAAAAACGAACAGCCGCATCGCATTCGACTGTGCTAACCGGTGCAAATGAGCAGCATCGTAACCAAAGACTGAGGAGCCTGGTATGGGACGATTCTCTTACGGATGCCGCAGGGAGTAACGCGCTCGAAAGGCCGTCGCTTTCGCGAGGGCCTCGGCGCAGGTCGAGGCAAGAAATGTGATATGGCCCATTTTTCGTTTCGATCGGGTGACGCGCTTGCCATACAAGTGAAGCACTGCACCCGGCTCGCGCAATAATTCTTGCGCGGCAGGTGATGTAGTGACGAGTGACACGTCATCGCCGATCAGGTTGAGCATGACGGCGGGGCTGAGTAACCGCACCTCTCCCAGGGGCTGACCACACAAGGCCCGCACCTGCTGTTCGAATTGCGATACCGTACAGGCATCCAATGTATAGTGTCCCGAATTATGGGGCCGGGGCGCCACTTCATTGATCAACAGCCGGCCATCTTTCATCAGAAACAGTTCTACGCAGAAAACACCCACCCCATCCAAAGCCTGCACCGCCCCTCGTGCCATCATCGCAGCCTGTTCTGCTATGGTTTTCGGGACATCGGCCGGCACTGTCGTTTGGCGTAGTATGCCGTCCTCATGGATATTTTCGACCACAGGATAGGTTCGCATCGCTCCGTCGGCGCCTCGGACGACCAGGATAGACACCTCGCGTTCGAAGGAAAGATATTCTTCCAGGATCCAGCGCAAACCTGGCCTCATGGCGCGAGTTAAGTCCCGCTGCACCGCGGCGCAGTCCTCCGCGCGACCGATTCTCCATTGGCCTTTCCCGTCATACCCCGCAGTCGATGTCTTGCAGATCAGCGGGTATTGGAGCACCGTTTGCCGACTGAGGTCCTCTGGTAACGATATGCCATAAAATGCCGGTACCGCCAATCCATGAGTCTGCAGAAACGTTTTTTGCTCGATCCGATCTTGAATCACGCGCAATACGCGGCTCGACGGTCGAACCGGTATCGAGCGCTCCAACTGTTCGCAGAGCTCACTCGGCACATTTTCCCACTCATAGGTGACGGCACGAACACGCTGCATAAAATCTTGGCGAGCAGCCATGTCAGAGAATGGCTTCATCAGGGAGTAATCCGCCAGTCGATGGGCAGGCGCGTCGGCATCTGGATCCCACACCGCAACCTCATACCCCATGCGGCGGGCTGCGGTGGCGAACATCGCGCCCAGTTGCCCTCCTCCGAGGACACCCAGGGTTGCTCCGGACTCGATGACCGGCAGGCTCACGATCGACGGCTCGGCTTCGGATTTCGTTTCGTGAGAAAGGGCGGAGACAATCGGGCGTCGTCTTGTGAATCGAGCACCGACTGCGTTTGGGAGGCACGGAACTGCTCCACGCGTTGTCGAATCTTTGCCGACCGCAATCCAAGGATCTGCGCGGCCAAGAGGGCGGCATTGTCTGCGCCGCCGATGGCGACGGTCGCCACTGGAATGCCTCGTGGCATTTGGACGATCGACAACAATGAGTCCAATCCCCGGAGGTTCTCAGTAGGAATGGGAACCCCGATCACCGGCAACGAGGTCTTCGCCGCCAACATTCCTGGTAGATGGGCCGCCCCTCCGGCTCCGGCGATAATGACTTGAATGCCTCGCTCCGATGCCTGTTCCGCATAAGCAAAGAGACGATCAGGGGTCCGATGGGCGGATACCACCAGCAGCTCGTTGGGAATCCCGAGCTCATCCAGCAGGACGACCGCCTTTTCGAGAATGGGAAAATCCGACTTGCTTCCGCCGAGCACTCCGACTACGGCCCGAACCACTGTGTTGTTCATTGCCATGCGCGAGATCACCTTTGGCTGAAGGAGAGTAGAACGGGGCAAACCTTAGCCGTTCTCTTGCCGAAGGGTCAAGCGTTCCACCGGAAAAAGCCATCATTGAATTGACCAAGCCCTCAATAATCCTCTATGATAAACAACACTTTTGTACAGTCGGCTGTGCCCGGAGGGAGAGACGTGCAGCGCATCCGTGAAGGGCTCAAGACTAGGTTTCGCTCTCTCGTCACCCAGCGCACCGGACTGGACGAAATGGCTGTCGATGACCTCGCGACATCGACGAAATTGCTGTCCTGGGAAGCCGTTCAAATTCCCGAGCGGCTCCGCTTTTCTTCCCGACTGGCCATCCTCTTGGTCGGCCTTTTCATGCTGATCGTCGCCTTCGTTCCCTGGACCCAAACCATCACGGTCACCGGCCAGCTTTCCGCCTATTCACCGTTTGACCGGCCACAAGACATTGAGGCGCAGATCACCGGTCGCATCAAGAAGTGGCACATTTTCGAAGGCGTGCGAGTGAAAGCCGGCGACGTGATTCTCGAACTCGACGACTACGACCCGAACTTCATGGCGCCGGATCTCCTCGGCTTGCTGGAACAGCGCAAGAAGGCGCTGGAAGATACCCGCAAGGCCGCATTGAGTCGCGCCGATCAGTTGGACAAGCGCATTAAAGAAATGCAGAACCTCGTAAAGGCGGCGGTCCCCTCGGCAGGCGCCCGCGTCCTCGAGGCGGAGAGCAAGGTTCGAGAGGCACGGCAAAAAATCGAAGCCTCCAAAATTGCCGTAGCCACTGCGGAACTCAACGTGGATCGTCATCAACAACTCGCCCAGCAAGGCCTTGTATCCCAACGCGAACTGGAACTCACGATTCAATCCGCTATCGCCAGCAAGGCCGACCTACAGGGGGCGCAGGCCAACCTGAGTGCGGCTGAACAAGGCATGAAGGCCTTGAGCTTCGGGCGAGAGCAAGTGAGCGCCGAAGTGCTTCAGCGGCTGCTCGACGCAGAGGCCGCGCGGGATGCCTCGATCGGAGAAGCAGCGCGAGCCGCCGATCAAGTGGCGGACGTCTCCTTGCGACTCTCTAATGCCAACCAACGACGTGTAGCCGGCCGCATCCTGTCACCGATCGATGGAACCGTTGTAAAAATGGCCCAGGCCGGCGCGGGGGAAACGGTGCGGCCAGGGGATAAGCTGGTCAAAATTTCGCCGACCAGCATGGACAAGGCCATCGAAATGGTCGCCGACGGAATTGATGCGCCGTTACTCAATGTCGGACGGAAGGTCAAGATTCTCTTCTATGGAATTCCAGCTATCCCCTTGCCGGCATGGCCGGAAATGATGGCCGGTACCTATAATGGTGTCATCAAAGTCGTCGACCAGGTGGACGATGGGAAAGGCAATTTCCGCTTTTGGGTCGTCCCTGACTTGGAAGAACGCCCATGGCCTCCTCAAGAACATGTCCGCCAGGGCACCAAAGCCATGGGATGGGTCATTCTCAACCGTGTCCCGCTCTGGTATGAGCTGTGGCGCCGATTTAACCTCTTTCCACCGGACTACCAGGAACGGCCCCCGAGTTTGATCGATACACTCTTGCCGAAAGCCGGGCGCGGGGCCAAATAACACGTTCTCCCCCGTCCGGCATTCATGCCAGAGCGCCCCATCCTTCGACTTTCACACTCTCTCGACTGGACTCAGAAAGGAGTGCACCTCATGAAGAAGAACGCCTGGGTGTTTATCATCGCCGCCTGCGCGCTCTGCTGGCTGCCGGAAGGTAGCGTGGCCGGAGACGATGCCGTCAAATCCAGAACTCTTCCGCCCATTCCACTTTCATTGAACGAAGTCCTGGCTTGGATTGATCGGTCGCATCCACTGTTGAAAGGAGCCGGCACGGAAAAGGTTTCCGCCCGCGGCAAAATGCTCAAAGCCCTCGGCGCCTTCGAGCCTGTCCTGGTCAATGACACCGAGATCGAACGATTTATCGACAAGAGTACCTCCAAAACACAAAGTGTGGGATTTAACGACACCTTGGTCGAAGCGCGCACCCCTTGGGGGTTTAGGGGCAGTGCGGGATTTCGCCAGGCGATCGGCGACGCGAAAATCCCCGACCTCTCCTTCGGAAACGGCAATCAGCAGGTCATCCTGGGGGGATTCATGCCCCTCCTCAAGGGACTCATGGTCAACCCTGAAAATGCCGAGCTGCAGCGCTCGGAGTTGGCTGATCCTCGCGCCGAGGTGAAGATCTCGCAAACCAGACAGGATTTATTCCTGGCCGCAGCCACCCAGTTCTGGGATTGGGTGTCCACGACCAAATTCGTGGATGTGCAACGCCGGGCGCTCGGGGTCGCGGAGGAACG
>JBDTWG010000115.1:0-9722 GCA_040006855.1 Nitrospira sp. | reverse complement strand
TGTGTGGCTCGCCGGGCGTCGCCAGTTTTTTGTACGTCTCCATCATCGCCTGCATCTCTACATCGGTCGGTTGCTTGTCCTTGGCCAGTGCGGGAACTGTGGCCATGACCACGCACAAACAGGTGAGGGTAATGGTGCTATATCGCATCGGTGCCTCCTTGTAGTTGAAAGATGAATGCATTCTGGTCCCTCTAGCGGTCATATCACCCGTGGCCTTACGCAGGTTGATTCATCTCACTGAACCGCGCCCGGCTCCATGAAGATCAATTCCCAAATGTGCCCGTCGAGATCTTGAAATCCAGGCGCATACATGAACCCGTGATCCTGCGGTTGATTGTAAGTCGTCCCGCCGGCGCCCACCGCATCGCGCACCATCGCATCCACGTCGACCCGGCTCTCGCGCGACAGACAGATGAGTACCTCCGTATTCTTCGTCGCATCACAGATCGCGTTTGGGGTGAACGTTTTGAACTTCGCCTCCGTCAGCAGCATCACGAAAATGTCCTCAGACACCACCATGCATGTAGCCGTGGCGTCGGTGAACTGCGGGTTGAACGTGAAGCCGAGTTTGGTGAAAAACCCGATCGACTTTTGTAGATCCTTGACCGGTAAATTGACGAAGATCTTGGTGGCCATAACGTCTCCCTTTAAACTTAGTCACTTAATGCTCTGTACGCTCAAGGGCTCAATCTGTCCGCTGCCTATTAGTCGAACGATGGCTCCGAAATCGACAAGCCCTGGACAGGCGACAGTGCCGCCGCAGGCCTAACCCTTGTCATAGGCTCTCTTGATTGTTGCAATGTCGGGCTTGGTCATCTGAAGAATAGCCTGCATGACGGCCTCCGACTTCTTGACATCCTTGTCCCGTAACATCTCATCCCACGCAGGAGACACAATTTGCCAGGACAGGCCGTATTTGTCTTTCAACCAGCCACATTGGCCTTCTTCTCCGCCCTGGGAGAGCTTCTGCCACATCTCATCGATTTCATTCTGCGTCTCACAGTTCACCATCAACGAGATCGCCTCACTGAATTTGAAATGCGGTCCGCCGTTCAAGGCCAAACATTCCTGACCGTCGAGCGTAAACGTCACGGTCATCACCGATCCCTTTGGCCTGCCCGAGACCTCCGCGCCTGCCTCGCCATAGCGAGTCACATGGCCAAACTTTGAATTTTTAAAACTCGACACATAAAACTTGGCTGCCTCTTCGGCCTGGTCGTCGAACCACAAACAAGGACTGATCTTTTGCATGGCCTGTCCTCCGTGATACGAATAATACCGTTTTAGTATGCTCGGCTCTCTCTCTTAGTCGAACGAGAACCATCGAATCGACATGGACAGAGTGCTCATTCCGGCAGGTCGGTGACTTCGATCAGTGGCCGAACTTCGACGGTTCCGATACGCGCCCCCGGAACCCGGGTAGCGATGGCGGTTGCTTCCTCGAGGTCCTTCGCCTCGATCAGAAAATAGCCCGCCATTTGCTCTCGCGTTTCAATGAACGGACCATCGGTCACGAACGCCTTGCCCTCTCGCACCCGCACGAGGGTCGCCGTTGCAGCAGGATGAACCGGAGAGGCATGCAAATACTCCCCCTTCGCATCCAATTGGTGACAGAGCCGAATCGACTCCGCCAGCAATCCCCTCTTTGTCTCCTCACTCATCTGCTCGAATGCCGATTCGTCGTGATGAACCAGCAATATGAATTTCATGCAGCGCCTCCATCAAGGCTCGTCAATCCATTGCCTCTGTAGACTGAACATTCAGGCACAACCGTCCTCTTTAATCGGCCGCACTTCGATACTGCCGTACTGAGCTGCGGGAAACTTCGAGGCGATCCGGACGGCGTCATTGAGGTCTCTGACATCGATCAACAGGTACCCACCCAACTGTTCCTTCGTTTCTGCGAAGGGCCCGTCGGTCATTGAGACTTTTCCACCACGCACCCGTACAGTCGTCGCGGTCTCTACCGGATGAAGAGGCGAGGCCCCAAGGAGTTGACCGTTTTTCTGCAATTCATCACAGTAACTCATGGATTGATCCGACAATGCGACCCGCTCATCACGGGACAGGGCATTCAACGTCTTTTCTTCCACATACACCAGGCAGAGATATTTCATGACAACCCCCTTATCTGTTCCTTCTGCAGCTATCTCACTTGGCGCGCTCGTTCATCTCCCACAGGGCAAAGGTGTTGGCCTCCGTATCCTGACAGATCGCGAAGTAGCCCATCCCGGGCACCGCCGTCTTGGGCTTGCAAATGCTCCCTCCGAGTTTCTCGACCTTCCTCATCGCCAGGGTCACCGACGGCACGCCGACATAGTTGGTGATGGATTGTTCGGGATACATGCGTGGCATCAGCCCGCCGTCGGGCGTCGCATCTTTGCCGCCGGTATCAATGTGCCAGTAGTCGGAAATGGCCGCCGGGATCTTCGCGAAGTTCCAGCCGAACAACGAGCCATAAAATTTCTTCGCCCGGTCGAGATTATCAGCAGGCACCTCGAACCAGACAATACTGGCCGCCACGTGTGGCTTCTTCACCGCCCGCTTCTTCGTCTGTGTTGCCATGGGCTCCTCCCCTAGGGTGATCAAGTTCCTGTTTGCAAAAGATAGTCGTCGAAGCCGGGCAAAATCGACATCGACTGTTTCTCTGTCACAACGACCCGTCTTCGAGTCGGAATTGAAAGGCTCATGACATAAGATTGTCGTCAGGCAGGCCTCAAATCGACAAGGAACTCGGGCAGGAAGTCAGCGGTGGTGTAGCGGATTGAGACTGGCCGCTAATGCGCTAAAATTTCAGCAGCTCCTGTCGTGTGAAAAGTTAGGGCAATGCGGTAATATTCGGCGCGGCACGCGATCTGGACAGATAAGTGCGCGCAATGAAATGGGGCGTTTGGATGATGACCTCTGTGGCAAATCACCACTTGTAACTGGATGTTGTGAGGGTTCATGAAAGCAGCTAAGGGGCCAGAATTCGTTCGTTTCTTCCTCCCTATTCTTTCAATTCTTCGGGAATCCGGTGCCGCCGGCACACCTGGCGAAATTGTTGACCGTTCAATCGAACTTGCAGGCATTTCAGAGCAAGACCAGCAAGCAGTCAACAGGAATGGCCAATCGCGAATCCGCAACCAGGTACACTGGGCACGACAGTATTTAGTGTGGGCTGGATACCTCGATTCATCGAGAAGAGGCATTTGGAGCCTTACCGCACTGGGGAGAACCATCGCCCTCTCCTCATTTGATCCCCTGCACGTCTTCAAGACCGTTCAAAAGAACAGAGCCGAGACCGGAGGGGAAACAACAGGCGCCAAGGAGATTTCGGATCAGCCCGTACCGGAAGAAGAGGAACTTGTTCCACATCGTGTTCGTCTCCTTGAGATTATCCGCGCACTCCCACCCGAGGGATTTGAAAGACTCAGCCAGCGACTTCTTAGGGAATCCGGCTTTCAACATGTGTCGGTCACCGGTCGATCCGGTGATGGCGGAATCGATGGACTCGGCACACTCCAAGTGAACCCCTTTCTGAGCTTCAATGTTCTATTTCAGTGTAAACGCTACAAAGGAGCAGTCGCGCCTTCACAGGTCCGTGATTTCAGAGGGGCCATGATGGGCCGGGCGGACAAGGGCATCATCATCACGACCGGAACATTTACACTTGAGGCTAAGAAAGAAGCCAGACGAGACGGTGTCCCCCCGATTGAACTTGTGGACGGTGAGACACTCCTTGAGACGTTTGAAAAACTTGAACTGGGAGTTGTGCCAAAACAGACATTCGACGTGGACGAAGGATTTTTCGACGAATTTCGGAAGTAAACATCCAAGGTGACAGACAACGACGTCGGCAACCCCGGAATGTCGATGACCAGCTTGACCGCCACCGTGCCCTTGCGAGCCATTGGAATCCGCGCCGCGATGGCGATCGCCGCATCAAGATCCTTGGCCTCGACGAGAAAGTAGCCGCCCAGCTGTTCACGCGTCTCCGTGAAGGGTCCGTCAGTGACGGATACTTCCCCGCCCCTCACCCGCACGGTCATGGCCGCCGCCAGGAGATGACCACCCTCCCACAGCACTCGACAGTAGGCCAGGGTCTCCTCCACAGGGGAATGGCGTTCGTCCGCGGGCATGGCCGCCCAGTCCTTCTCCTGCGTACAGCACATCAGCAGATACTTCATACCGTCAATCCTTCGATATGGAGCGCCTGGTAGCATGAGATAGTCGTTCGTAAACGGCAAAATCGACAGGCCCTTCCAAGGCATTTCGCACGAGGCCTCTCCTCCGACGCCCGGCAAATTTCCCCTCATACTAATGGACAAAACCACCGCAGTGCTTCCAGACCATCGAGAACCCATGAGGCCTATCTTCTGTCGGCAACAGATAAGCGGCGACTATACGACCCAGCAATTGCAACGACGGACGCGCATGCTCGACTTCCTGCGGGCCACGATTCAGCTGATGGACCAGGATTTGGAACAGCTGTTACGAGAGGTGATGATTCAGTCGGCTGAGTCCAAGGCATCGCAGAGCACCGGTCGAACGGCCTCTGCCTCGCGTTATGCCACCACAGCGGCGGCTGGATTTTCGGGCCGCGTGACGCGCCCGGGACCGATCGGCAGAAAGCCGATCGATGAGGCTAATCGCGCGGATGTTCGAGTAATTGATGCACCACCGCCCCCAGAAAGGCCCCTACGAACAATGCCACTTCAGATGACGCGATCAGGATCGTGACGGCGGTTCCGGCAAGAAATCCGATGACAGGTAAACCCACCAGGGTCAGCAGCGCCCACAGACCGGCAGCGACGATCAAGGCCGGAAGAAGCGCCGCGGTGAAGGCTCGGCCGATAGAGCCGATCATATAGCCTCCCACCAGACCGGCAATGAGACCATTGACCCCGGGGAGAAAAAAGAGCACGAGGCTAATGACAACCATCCACACAGCTCCGGCGATGGTACCGGTGTGGGAGTGGCGGTCTTGGGTGGAGGGCAAATCGGACATTGGAAGATAAATTGGTCGACCGTTCTGGATCTGTCGCCCAATGCGAGAGAATCTCATATCTCCTTATCATGCGCTTCACAGGGTGGTCCAGCGTGAAACGGATCTGGCCTGGACATTCGTGATTTCGGCTCTGTGACGATGAGCGAACAGGCACCATGAACAGCTCGATGGGTGAACCCGACGCGGCGTAGCGACCCATGCAAGATCACAGTCCGTCAACTTGCTCAGCCGCAGCATGAAGACATGACGCGTTCGCACGGGCACCGACCACCAGCGCGGAAGGACCGCACTGAGCGTCATGATTGACAAGGTTTGCCGGCAGGCGATACTCTGCCCAAAATCACGCCCTATCCCGATGGCGCCAGACCGCGGCATGGACATGCGGCTCGATTGCGGCTTTCGGCACCGCTGTCTAGCTCGACGCCATCACCGATCACAAGGACAGCCAAGAAACGACATCATGAACTTGGACTTGAATGGCAAAACCGCGTTGGTGACCGCCTCATCCAGCGGCATAGGTTTGGAAATTGCCCGTTCCCTGGCCGCCGAGGGTGCAAGGGTCATCACCAATGGCCGCAATCGAAGCGGCGTGGAGAAGGCGATGGAGGAGGTGCGAGCCGGTCTGCCCCATGCCGACCTCATCGCCTGGGCGGCGGATCATGGTACTGCCGAAGGATGCGAAGCGACCATCTCACAGTGGCCCGAAGTCGACATTCTGGTCAATAACCTCGGCATCTATGAAGCGGTCGGGTTCTTCGAAGAAACCGACGAGGACTGGCAGAGGCTCTTTGAAGTCAATATTATGAGCGGCGTGCGCCTGGCGAGGCACTATCTCAAGGGCATGTTGGAACGAGGGCACGGGCGGATCGTATTCATCTCGAGCGAATCGGGAATTTCCCCGGCGCCGGAGATGGCCCACTACAGCGCCACCAAAACAATGCAGTTGGGAATCGCTCGCTCCTTGGCTGAACTCACCAAAGGGACGAAGGTGACGGTGAACTCCGTGCTCCCGGGCCCCACACGCACGGAAGGCGTCGAGAAGTTCATCCAGGATGTATTTCCAGGCCTGGTTCAGGCAGATGCCGAACGTCGATTCATGGCGGATAATCGTCCGACGTCACTGATCGGCCGCCTCATCGATCCATGGGAAATCGGAGACATCGTCGCCTTCATCTGCAGCGCGCGAGCCTCGGTCATCAACGGCTCCTGTATCCGCGCCAAAGGCGGGCTCGTGCGCACGATCTTCTGACCCGGCCACAAGCATTATGCCGTCGGTGCCGAGGGTGCGTCTCTGGCTGACTCAGGAGACACCCTCCAACCACCTATTCCCAACTCTCAAAAGCAGGCCATCAGCGCAAATATCTCCTCCCGACGCAGCTGGGACGAGGGGAAATCCTAGCTGGTCCCCACGCCTTCGAACCGGCATACTCAATCATGCTGACACGATTGCTCATCCTGCTTGTTTTGCTTGCTTATGGATGCGTAAGCCAACTCACATTCAGCCCATCCGTATTCTCTCAGACCGTACCCGTCACGCTTCAGCCACAGGCCCAATCTCCTGGTTCTATCTCACCGATTCAGCCCTCTTCTGCGCCGACAAGCGGGCTGCCGGCGAATGTCCTGACTCCCTCCACCACCTCTCAACTGGTACCGAATCCCGGCATACGGGCGGCTCCGGCCCCCTTCACCAGTGCAGGCCGTGGTCTGCCTGGTATGCAAGGAGGCCCCCCGGTAAACGCTCCGGTGGGTGCGAGGGATCCCAGCGCGGGCTACATGCGACCCCCGACAGTCGGGCCGCTCTTCTGTGATCCGGCCTTAAACATTCAGTGTTGATCCATCACCATTCTCTGCCTCGCTGATCGGCGCCGGACCCCGGTTGGCGTGAATTGTTGAAAAAGGGTGGAGATGGAGTCATTCTGAAGACCGCCATGAGACTGGATCCTGGCATCACCTGCCCGCATACCACTTTCCAGTTCATTGGCCGTCTCGCTGCCGACATGCTGGCCTGGCTATTTCGATTGATGATGGAAGGATCGCCCTTTCGGCCAAGAGCCGATCGTTTCAACCGTCGCGCAAGGCGGCATGCCACGATCGCAACCCTAGTACCGATCACCCTCACCCCAGAGCATCCTTCTTTCGAGAAGCCAATAGGTGATGCCGAGTGACAGCACCACAGCACCGGTAGCCAGGACGAGGGGCGGAGAAACCTCCTTAAAATCGAATACGATCACTTTTCTGGCAATCGCCATGAGCGCCGTCGCCACGACGAGTTTGACATGAATGACGTCCTTCCGGATGTAGAGCGTGATGTTCAGGAAAATTTCAATCGCGATCAGGACCGCCAAGAAGGCGCCGAACGTGACCACGATATCCGCCACCGCCAGTTCTTGCACCGAAGGCAGAATGAGCCTGCGATAGATGACAAAGATCACGTCCACGACACCCCAGAAGATGGTCAGCACCATCAGGACAGCCATGATTCGTAGGGCACCTCGAATCAAATGATGAAGGAAGGTGATGAACGGATCTTCCTGATCCAGCGAGAGTTCGGCCTGACCGAAAGATTTCACGCGTTCCTTCCGAAAATGGCCCATGAGCAGATCGACGACCGCGGCATGACTGGTCAGATAGGACGCGTTGAAGTCCTTCTCGAGAAAATTGTTCAAGCCTTCAACCTGCAGAAAATCCTGACCGGACACCCGCTTGAAGCCCATACTCCAGTCCGAGTACTCGCGGCGTTCGATGGACTTCCGCTGCAGCAATCGCACGTTAGAATGACGTCGATCCCGCTTGATGATTTCCAGCAGCCCGTCGACGGCGCGTTCCTCCCCTTCGAGGATTTGGACAAACGTCTGGTTACCATACAGCAGCATCCCCGTGATTCCCGCTTTGGCGTTGTTGTCGCGGCATTCTTGCAGAAGCGCTTGCAGTTCTTGCGTCGAGAAGTTCTTCGTGGCCGAACTGATGTAGGACACCTGGATCATAGATATTCCCTTCTCTCGACCTGTTCAGGGTTATCAGCCTGGACTGATCCCCCGAGGTTGAAGAGACCAGCTCCACTCGACCCCACGGCCCCCCACACCCCAGCATCCATTGCACCCGACAGGCAGAATTCGATACGCCCTCCTTTTACGAAGCGGACTTTCAAAGCTCCTGACAAGCTCTGTGCCGGATGTCAGTCTTCCAATTCACGTATCCGCCGCTTGAGAAAGCGGCGTTCCGGCTCCTGTTGCGTGAGGCTGAGGGCCCGTTCGTAGGAAGAGCGCGCTTCGGCGTTGCGCCGCAACCGCCGACAGAGATCGGCGCGCGCGGCATGTGCGAGATGATAATTCGTCAAGTCGCCCCCATCGAGGATGGCATCGATGAGGGCGAGTCCAGCCGACGGACCGTCACGCATGGCGACTGCTGCGGCACGGTTCAACCCGATCACAGGTGATGGCGTAGCCTGCATCAGCAGATCATACAGGCTGACGATCTGGGTCCAGTCCGTAGCGGCAGAGCTGGGTGCATGGGCATGCACGGCCGCAATCGCCGCTTGAATCGTGTAGGGTCCGACTTGTTGCGACGCCAACGCCTGTTTCACGAGCGACGCTCCCTCCGCTATGTGCTCACGGTTCCACAGCGAGCGGTCCTGATCCTCCATGAGAATCAAGTCTCCAGTCGAGGATGTGCGAGCGGCGCGCCGTGAATCGTGCAGCAACATGAGTGCCAGCAAACCTATGGACTCCGGCTCTGGGAGCAGTTGACGAAGCAATCGCCCCAACCTGATGGCTTCGCCCGATAGATCGTGCCTGGTCAGCGATTCGCCGGACGACGCGGAGTATCCCTCATTGAACACCAGGTAGACGACCTGCAATACGGCATCGAGACGATCCGGCAATTCCATTTCAGCCGGCACCTCGTAAGGTATACCTGCATCGCGGATCTTGGCCTTGGCGCGCACGATTCGTTGCGCGATCGTAGGCGGTTTGGTGAGGAAGGCGCGCGCAATTTCATCAGTCGTGAGTCCACAGACCTCTCGCAATGTCATCGCAACCTGGGCCTCGGGCGCCAGGGCCGGATGGCAGCATGTAAACACCAGCCTCAACCGGTCGTCCTCGACGGTCTCCTCACTCTCTTCTTCCGCGTCACTCGCGCTGGTTTCCAGTTGCCGGGCGAGTTCCGTCAGTGAGGCGTTGAATCGCGCTCGGCGCCGCATGCCATCGATGGCCTTGAACCGTCCGGTGGACACGAGCCAGGCGCGGGGATTGGCCGGCACGCCATCGCGCGTCCATTGTTCGACCGCCACGGCAAAAGCATCGTGCAACGCTTCCTCTGCGGCATCGAAATCTCCCAGCAGGCGGATCAAGGTGGCGAGCACTTGGCGGGACTCAGATCGATAGACCTGCTCCACCAACGCAGGCAATTGTGAGGGTGAATCCTCGGGCATCGAGCGCGTCTCTCTTGGTGATCATGATGCCCCGCGGCCCAGATCCTGTGCGAGCACCTTGGTCAGGCCAGTCACGGCCGCTTTCGTCAACTACGGTGAGCCACCCCTGACCAATGCCACCTTCCCTGCAAGTGCCTGTGCCATGATCGACTCCTTTCATCGCGGGTCAAGAGCCACCGCCGCCGCGCCCCACAGATGCACCGATACGACAACCACCACGTCAATATTCAAAGAGAACGTTGAACAGGGCTGGCGTCATCTCCACCCCCATCTGCTGCAGCACGCTCTTCATCGGTCCCACAC
>JBDTWG010000114.1:0-9932 GCA_040006855.1 Nitrospira sp. | reverse complement strand
TGTGATTTTCAGTGCCTTCGTCCTATTCCTGAGTCTGCTTTGGTGGCTCGCGTTCCGACGGGGCTCGAAGGGACGATCATTCCAGCCACGTTTGGCTGCCGCGCTGGTCGGTCTTGGGATCTGGATGTGGAGCGTCTCTGAGCCGACGGTCTTGTTTTCTGACTTCAATGTCGCCTATTACCCGGCCGGCCGGGCTGTCCTAGAGGACCTCCCGCACCTCTTTCGGCGCTGTTGGGATACTCCTGTCTGTGGTTTCGTCAATATTCCAATCGTCGCGTTGCTGTTCACTCCCTTTTCGCTCCTTACCCTGCGACATGCGCAATGGCTCTTTATCGGCCTGTCGCTGATCAGCGTTGTGATGAGTCTGTCTCTGCTCTGGTCCATCACGGATCGGGCTTGGTCGCGGAGATGGGCGATCCTCTTGCTGTTCGCGATGAATGGGCCGCTGTTCTACAGTCTCAAAGAGGGGAACCTGACTCACTTCGCGCTACTGCTGCTGATAATCGGCCTGGTCTGTCTGGACAAAACGTGGGACCGAAGCGCAGGGGCCTGCTTCGCGCTGGCGGCGATCATCAAGCTGCCGCTGTTACTGTTCGCGGTATATTTCTTCGGCAAGCGGCGGTGGGCCGCAGTGTTTGGCTATGGCGCCACGCTGGTGACGGTGACGGCCTTGTCGTTCTGGTATGCGGGTTGGGCGAGCCATGTGGAATGGTATCGGGAAGTGATCATGCCCTTCTCGAATAAGGGCCTCACGGCTTTCAACGTGCAATCTGTAGAGGCGCTTTTGCTCCGCCTGCCAGAGGATGTCAGGTTGTACGATTGGAAGCCGGTGGAGGTGCCATGGGATGTCAGGATGGCCGGCCGGGTCTGTGCGATATTGTTCGTCGGAATTTCCAGTATCCTGTTTCTGCGTGATCCAGGCAGGCAGCTTCGAGAAATGATGTATCTGGAGCTGTCGATGGTGCTTTGCCTGGCGCTGATCATCAGCCCGGTCTCCTGGACGCACTACTATCTGCTCTTGTTGTTGCCGTTGACGCTGTATGCCGGAAATCGGTTGCCGATCCCAGATCACGGCGGGTGGTTCGTGGCGATGGTCCTCTGCATTCTGTTCATCTCACCACCGGTGACGTTCACGGGACAGGATAGTTCGCTTGACGGCCCGATTGCCAGATTGCTTCTCTCTCACTATGTGATTGGGGCCATGCTGTTGTGGGGGCTGCTGGCCTCTGCACGGTGGAGTGCTGCTGAGGCTCAGCAGCTCCGATTGGTAGCCTCAGTCCAGGGGACTCGCTCCTCAACTCAGATGAAGCAGGGGCACGACTCTGAGGCCCCCGATGGGCCATCCGATCAACAGGCGGCAGGGTGAGAAGGACTGATTCATGGCGGTCTGTTCAGTTCATCCGTTCGGCCCGCACCACGTAACGCAAAGGCCCGCCGGCCCTGATCGCGTCGAAAGGGAAGCAGGTTAGGAGGACCAATTCATCCTTGTCGCGTCGCGTAGGAATGACATCCCGCCTTGAATCCATTACCCCTTGCTCAGTGACTCTGTAGCGCAGGGTGGTGCCCTCTGGTCCCGTCAGATCATATTGATCGTTCAGTCGGACATCCTTCAAAAAACGAAAGTGGGTATCGCGATGCCCCGTCACGATCATCGTGGCGTGCTGTCCTGGCAA
This sequence comes from Nitrospira sp., assembly GCA_040006855.1. Lineage (GTDB taxonomy): Bacteria > Nitrospirota > Nitrospiria > Nitrospirales > Nitrospiraceae > Nitrospira_A. Next base: position 8,259 of record JBDTWG010000114.1, on the reverse strand, counting down.
GGCGGTGGAGCTGACATGCCCTGGGCCAAACGCCAGGGTTCGGCCGTAGGCGCCGGAGAGAATGATCACCTCCACGTTCGGTCGGGTCATGTGGAGCCGCGCGACCGGCCAGGTATCCGCCCAGGGCCAAGGTTTTGGCATCGGTTCCCCCGCCATGGCGCGGGCCCAGGCCCGCTGCAGTAAGAGCTGCGCGAGCCTGGCCTTCGCATAGATCCACGCCCCTTCCCCAACCTGCCAGCAGCCGATGGCGAGAAGGCCCACCATCAGCGTCGCCAGCAAGCGGGAAGTCGTTCGGGTCTGGCTCATTCATCGTCTCTCTGGAATCTCCAAAGAAATCCCGCGAGCATCAGCGCCGCGAGCCCTGCGAGGAGCTGCAGTTGGCCGCTTGTCGCGGTCTTCGGCAAGCCCGCGAGGGAGACCTGGTCTTGCGTGCCTGCCAGGTTCGTCGCCTGGTCGCGTTCAGCTGCGGGTGTGTCCGTGGGTCTGGCCGGTGTGATATCGACCGCAACCAGGCTCGTGAATTGGCTGACCAGGTGATGGGTCAGCGCCACATCGAGCACGGCCTTTCGAATCCCTTCTTCAGCGCCTCCTTTGTAGGTCTCGTCCATGAGCGCCGAAATCTTTTGTCTGGCCCAGTAGATGGACAGTCCGCCGTGTAATCCGGAACTCTTCAACGAGACAGGAAGCGACCAGGGCTTCGCGCCAGTTTGGCCGCGGAGGATCACCTGCGATGGGAGTGCCCTGGCTTTGATCGCCAGAACAACCGGCTCGCCTTCGTAGAGGTCGGCGATCTGCGCGGGATATGGCTCCAGTCCTGACCATCCGGTTTGATCGATCGTGATGGCATTGAGTACCGGTCGTTCCAGTTTCTTGAACAGGCCATCCAGCTTGTCCTTCACTTCATTCACATTGCCGATATAGGTGAATGTGCCGCGGCCGAACTCGGCAGTTTTCCGCATGAGATGGCTGTTGGGTGTCGAACCGATCCCAATGGTGAACAGGCGTCGGGTCGCCAATCGGTGGTGCAGCAGTTCGAACAGCTCCTCTTCGTTGCCGACCTGGCCGTCGGTGAGGAGAATCATCTGCTGGAGCCTGGCGGGGTCTTGCGGACTCTTGAGCGCTTCCCTCAAGGCGGGGAGCACTTCGGTTCCGCCATCGGCAGAGAAATGTTCGGTGTACCGGATCGCCTGTTTGATCGTCGTGGTCGTCACGGGTTGAGGCGTAGAGAAGAGCGATCGGACGGTATTGTTGAATTGAATGATGTTGAACCGATCCTGCGTCGTCAGCCGCGTGAGGGCGGCAGCCACGGATGCTTTTGCCTGCTCGATCGACGGCCCGGCCATGGAGCCCGAGGTATCGATGATGAAGGTCAGGTCTCGAGGCAGGCGTGGAGTCTTGTCGTTCTGTTCTGTCGGAGGAACGAGCATCAGCATGGCATAGGTCTCGCCGTGTTGCTGTTCGGTGAAGACGGTGGCCATCGGCTCTGAGCGAGACGTGGGGTGCCACACGAGTTGAAAATCGCGGTCCGCCGGCACGGCGTCAGCCCGCAGACTGATCTGATACCCGCCGTTCGAGTCCGGGATAGTAATGATGGGATGAAACGGTGACTCGACCTTGGCGACAGGAAAGCCCGGGTTGAGCGTCAGGGATAGGCTGACCGGGTTGATAAAGCCCTGGCTGGGTGTCTGTACCGGCGGTGTGATGCGCGACGCATCGGGGACATGATCGGTATCCAATGTGGTGCCCGATCCCTTGGGGGCTTGGTCTTCAATGATCACCGCGGTGCCTGGGATGTAGCGCGGCCCGACCGCCATAGGAAAACGGAGATGGAACTGTCCGTTCTCGTATCGGACCGTTTCCTGGTATTCGATTTCGATGGTGACGTGTTCGCCCGGACCGATATTGGCCACAGAGGTCGTAAAGATGTTGGGCCGTTCCTGCTCAACGAGGCTTGTCCGTTTCCCTTCCTGTTTGGCCTGTTCGTAGGCCTTCTTGGCTTCGGCCCGTTCCTTGATCTGCCCATCGATGATGCGGTCGCCGACTTTCATGCGGAGGTGGTCCACAGCCGCCGTCTCCGGCAGAGGAAACACATAGACGCCTCCCAGCCAGTCGCCCTTTTTCTTGCTCGGGTTCGTAAACTCCTGCCGGACCGTCGCACGGGCGATGAGGCCGGTCACGGCAATCTGTACGTCGCTCTTTAAGATAGGCGCCGGCGTAAATCGACCGGCTTGGTTGGTTCGAAACAGCAGCGTGCCTTCCGTCACGTCGTTGATGCCCATGGTGGGGATGATACTGGTATTGAGCGGTGCAGGCGGTTCGGCAGCTGAAGCGGGAAGGAGCGGAGCGGTCATGCCAAAGGTTGAGAGAAGCGCGCAGAGGGTCAGGCGCACAGCAAATTGCAGGGTTCGGTGGCGTTGGGCGCAGAGATAGTCAGACAGCATCATGTCCTCGTTTCGTCAGCTCTGGTGGTGATGGATCGTCTGCGGGCGGGCCTGGGAAAGACGGAGTGTCTTCCCCAGGCTGAGCATCCGACATCGAACTAGTTGCCGGTCGCCGGTTCGAGAATGGTCTCAGCGGGATCTGAATCAGCAGACAGGAGGTCATCGCTCATCGAGCCGGTTCCTTCAGCTTCGGTCGACAGATCGACGTGACGCTCATGAGTATCAGTCGCCGTTTCGACCGCCGGGGCGGGAATCACGAGGTGTTCCTGGCCGACCTTCCGCATTTCCAAGTGCACACGACGATTCATCCGTCGGCAGACGTCGCTGTTATCGATACAGAGGGCGCCTTCTTCACCCAGGCTGACGGTGCGGATCGACGTCTCGGGCACACCCAGCGCCATCAGCTGTTGTTTGACGGTTTCGGTGCGCTTCATCCCGAGGATCTTATTAAAGCTCATGGAACCCTGTTGATCGGTATAACCTTGGAGCAGGATGCCCCAGTCCGGCTGGTTCTTGAGAAACTCCGCATGGCGTTGTAAGGCGGTCTTGCCGTCGTCACTCAAACCTTTCCGTCCGATTTCAAACTGAATGTCATCGTGCAGAATGTCCGTACTTCTGGTCGCCAGTGGGGCTGCGTCGACATGCGTGGCAGGGACCGGTGCGGAGACCGGTACATTGTCGGTTGAGGACTTGAGAACCTGCGAGACTTCGGTGCTGTTGAGCGCCTCTGCAGAGCGGTTGCTATGGGCCGCCTCGTCCGCCTGGGAGTAGTACCAGAAGGCGGCGACGACGATGGCCAGGAAGCACACCAACCCGCTGAGGATATAGACGTCCTTCATGTCCTTGTCCGGTCCGATGATCGTGGGGGTGACTGGTCCTGCGCTGACGGTGGCTGTGGGTGTCTTGTGCATAATCGTCTGCTCCTTGTGTTGAAGGGCCGGGTTTGTCCGGCCCATTGGTTCAATCGATGAATCGCGTGAGGCCCGGGTTGCTGCGGGATCGGCCTGGTGATGCTCACCTCCTCTCTGCCGAGCTGCCCGCCGTTGGCCGGGGTGTAGAGCAAGGCAGAGACCAGCCGCAGCAAGGCCTCCGCTGAGAAGAAACCTGCGAGAGAACAAGGCGTTGCGAGAATGTGATCAGGACGAGGAGGAACCGATTCATGCGTGGATCAGCGGGGATGCGGGGCTAGCCCCGCAGGGTCAGGATGGTAAAGCGAAGGGTTTCGAAGAAACAAAGTGGAGCAGTCAGACCGCCCTGCGAAGACAGGGCCAGCTCACCGTCTCGCTGGCTTGGGCAAACGTGAGGACCTCGGAGGGCGCCGTTAGACGTGGGCAGTTGCCTACCACTCAGGTCTGCTTCTGAGGAAAATAGTCCGACTTCCCCCTCAGGCACAGATCCGCAAAAGGGTTTTGACGGTTTTCGATGCTGCGGTAATATTGGGCAAGTTTAGGGAACGGTATAGGCAGGTGTGAACGAACGCAGGGGGCCGATGTGCGCAACAGAGGCTCCTGTACTCGGCTAGCAACTTTGAGGAGTCGTGGAATGATGAAAGTATTCTCGGGAGTATTGGTCGGCTGGATGGTGATGGTCCCATTGGCGAGCGCGGGTGAGTACCAATTGCTCATCGGCGAGGGGGTGGAGGTATGCGAGGCCTGTAAACGCAATCTGGAGCGAATGACCGTGCATCCGGCCTGCGAACGGGACTATAGCCGTCAGTTGGGGTTGGGAGCTCCTGAATGGAAGCCGTTCGATGTCCTGGGCCATATCGGCGCGATGGAGCAAGTCCTGACGTACCTGGCGACCGGGAAGGAGTTCGCTGAGGACCGATACATCATGGGTGAAGAGCAATTCGTCGATACCATACGGAGGATCGGCACAAAGGAGGAGCCCTGGGCCTATTGGGCTCAAGTGGACATCAACAATGAGGGAACGTTGAAGCCGGTGCTCAAACTCCACTCCGCGTTCTGCAATCTGAGAGCTGATGGATCTTTCGGTCGAGCCTATTCTGCCCCCATTGTCGTGCTCAACGAAAACCTCAGCGGAATTGATCGCGCCATGACGGATCTGGTCATGCAAAATCCCCGCAGGAATGGAGATCTGCCGGGTGAAACGAATTACCAGCTGTACGGGGTATTCAGCTACAAGGGGGAAACCTATTTTGACCGCTGGAATGACACGGGGAGTGAGGATGAGGGTGAGCGCTCGACATTGAGTATCTATGAATCAAACGGTGACAAGACCAGAAAGCTCTGCCAGGTGAAAGAACTACAGGGTAAAAGGTGGTTCCCCAACCAGCCCTGCGCCTTTCGTGACTGTTCGTCCGCGAGGTTAGTCCCTATCAGCTTCACACCGTGAGTGTGACAGACCGCTTTCCCTCCGCATCATACCGTTATGTAATCGAACCTTCAGCCGCTGGAGGGATGTACGTTCCGCCGCTTGGACAGCGCGGCGGCTTGTTCACGCTCACCTCTTGCCCTTGGCCCAGGTGTAGAGCAAGACGGAGGCCAATCGAAGGCGTGAGATGCGTGGATAGCTCCGCAACAATTAGGATACTTCGGACCAGTTCGAAGTAAGAGTGGTTTCAGCGGAAGAAAGGAAGGGAGCAGCCGGACCGTCCTTCTTGCTCGCAGAACGCGCACGATGAAACTGTGCTCGTCCGATGCGCGCAGTGAAGGGCGATCGGGCTGCTCACTTAAGAAACAACGGAAGAAGAGGGCGGCCCATTAGTTTTCTAAGCTCACGCAACGCGCGGCTTCAGAACGGGAGGTGGCGAGGCAGCTGGCATAATCTCTGTGCTCGCAGAGAGCGCCCCCAGATAAATCTGGAGTGTTCAAACTAAGGCCGGCGCTCCGTCGATACGCGCGATGGAGACCATACCAACTACCTCGCTTGATACGGGTGAAAGAACGGAGTACATAGGCAGGTGTTCGCAGTCCGCTGGACGGGATGTGAACCTATTCAGAGCGGTGGCATCACGCCGATCCGCGTAAGAGGCTGTGATAAATGGCTTCATGACCGCAGCTCATTGGACGGACAACGACTATGCCATATTGTTTGAGAAGATTAGAGGCGCGATATGCGAACAGAATTTGCAGATCCGGCTCTTATGCGTATCCGCCTAAACATTGTTAGCCCACAAGATCATTTCCCATGAGAGACCCAATCAGCATCAGGTCGTTGATCACCGCAATTCGCGGCCTTCCTGCTGATCCACCCGTGCACAACCCGAGAAAGTGGTACCTCACCCAGAAAGAACACTGGATCGGCTGGCTCTCTGAGTACAATGGCCCTGGCGCATACGGGCGCCAAACAGGGGTAAAGCGTCAAGCGCAGTTCGCGTACAACCATGTCGTTCAGCCGGAGATGCTTCTGTACCTCGCAGACGCGTCCGGCATTGATCGCAAGTTGGTCGCAGCCGCAAAGCGTGCATTCGCTAAGGGCACCACGCTAATGCAAAAATCTGGCGCAATCCGGGCCATCGTTCCGTGGGAAACAGTTGCCGCCGCTTTGTGGGCTAACTATTCACTCAAGCCGAAGCCGCTTCGCGGCTCGGCGTAATTCAGGCGTTAGGCGCCACGTCATGGCTACCGAAACCAATGCGCACGTTTTCTTCAGGGATCACGTACTGTCAGCGATCGAAGATTGGCAGTCTGACGAGACGGCCATTCACAAGGCAATGCTGGTTGCGACGAACCTGGCGCACATGGCCGACTACTATTGGCAAAGCTTTTCGAATGATACTGGCCGTGTATTTGGGAAGCGATCCCTCTCGGACTTTCGGCATGAATTGGAAACACATTACCCGGACTACGCTCTGATCAGGGACGTATGTGACGCGCACAAACACCTGGAACTCCATCGCTCGCCGAAGCGGGTTACGAGGGCGAGTCAAACGACTACTGGAAGATTGGGTTGGGACGAAGCAAAGTGGGACGATGCACGTTGGGGTAGTCCAGAAGAAGTAGTTGTCACGGACGATAGCGGCGAGAAGCATCACTTCGTAGGATTAGTTCTGCGTACAGAGGAGATGTGGCGGCACCTGTTAAATTGAAAGCCATCACGTACTGCCTAGCGACTCGTTGGAGCAAGCGCGCGCCCCCAGCCGCCAGAGAGACGTGAGCTCCGCTGCTCGGGCGGAGCGAAGCGGGTCGGCTTGGTCGGAAGCGCGGGGATGGGTCGGCCGGACATCGGTCTTGCCGAGGACCACGAGCCCCGCTTCCTCAAAGGCTGCGAACAATTCTGCCCGCGTGCGCAGTTCCAAATGCTCGGCAAGGTCTGAGAGCAACAGCCAGCCTTCTCCTCCTGGCTGCAGATGTGCGGCCAGGCCGTTAAGAAATCCATACAGCATGCGACTGTCAGGATCGTAGATCGATTGTTCGATGGGAGAGGTGGGCCGCGCGGGGACCCAGGGTGGGTTGCAGAGGACGAGTTGCGCCTTGCCTTCAGGAAAGAGATCCGCCTGCACGACATCCACTCGGTCGGTGAGTCCCAATCGCGTGAGATTTTCACGGGCACAGGCCAGGGCGCGAGGATCCTGGTCGGTCGCGACGATATGTGGGATGCCGCGGCGGGCCAACACCGCCGCCAGCACGCCGGTCCCGGTTCCGATATCGAAGGCGAGAGCGCAGGAAGGCAATGACTCCTTGGCCACGAGGTCCACATATTCGCCGCGAATGGGTGAGAACACACCATAGTGCGGGTAGATGCGGTTATCGAGCGCGGGGATCATGATGCCATTCTTACGCCACTCGTGCGCGCCGATTAATCCCAGCAGCTCTCGCAGCGACACCAGGGCGAGCTCTTCGCAAGGACCGTAGGCCTCTGTGCAGGCTTGGCGCACATCAGGCGCGCGACGCAGGCGAACCGCATAGTCTTCATCCAATGCCACCAGCAGCATGCCCAATATGCGAGCGCGACGAGATTGGGTCTGTCGGTGAAAATGGAAACTTTCAGCCGGCGACGAACCTGCTTTGGGTGGGTGGCGGTCGGCTCGCCGCGCCATCGCGTTCAATAACTGTCGCGCATTCTGAAAGTCGCCCCGCCAAAGCAACGTGGTACCTTCACAGGCTAGGCGAAAGGCTGCATCGGCGGTCATGCTGTCGTCGGCGATGGCCACACGCACGGGTGGCGGCGATCCCCACTCCGAACGCCAACGCGCCGAGCAGGCTTGACCGGCCTCGGTCCAGCTGACCATTGGTGGCTCGCTCACAGTTGCGCCTCGCGCGTGACTAGTGGGGACAAGAAACATCTTCGTTTATTCATGATTCAACGGTCTGCCCGGTCTTGAAAATGTTGCCGCACCAATGCCTCGACCGACTTGAAATGCCGTTCCGGGAGGTTCTTGAAGCGTCGTTTGCAATCGAACAGGGCCTCGTCGACCGTGGAAAACGGTTGGATCGTTTCTATCAGGTGGCCGTAGTAGTCCATGAGTTTCAACTCGACCGTACGCAGCAGTGCCGGGTCTCCCGCGAGGGCTGAGGCGGCCTTCATCTGGTCTCCTCCCGATTCCACGAGTGCTTGAAAGCAAAGCCCCTTGAGCCGTTGCGTGACCGTACTGCGATCCCATCCCAACGCCTTGGCCGTTGCCTGCATGTCGAACCGGTGCTGCCGCAGGTGGTTCAATACCGCGACGTCGCCTGCTGGGTCCGGAAGAATCTGTTCCGCACCGATCAGTGTCGTCACGGACGAAGGCTGAGTCTGAATACGGAGGTCGGTAGTGGTGATGATCGGCCCCTCGCTGAGCGCCACCGCCTGTTCAAGACAGTGACGAAGTTCCCGTATGTTGCCCTTCCACGGCTGCTGTGTGAGGGTTGCCATT
>JBDTWG010000113.1:0-9990 GCA_040006855.1 Nitrospira sp. | reverse complement strand
AGTGGAGCACTGGTGAGGCCGGCCGTTACCGTCCCCACCAGGAAGCGAGGTCCTCAGCTCGCAAGACGATCGGGAGGTCGTCGAAGGTGTCGTCCCCATACCGCATGAGTCTCACTCAACCCGTCGGCTATGCCAACGAAAAACTGAAAGCCAACGACGGTGAACGGCGTGGCAGCAACACATCGATGGATGCAGAACATTTTAGTCTCGATGAGTGTGCTTTTAACCCACGAGGTCAAGAGGGCGGCCGGTGATGAAGTTGTTGAGCAGCCGGCAACCGGCGAAGAGGGTGGCCTCCTCGTTCCTGATCCAGCGGCTGATGGCTCCCATGTAGACCAGCCGATCCGCAACGCTCTTGATATCGCCGATGCCGGTCTCAGCGCCTGCCTTCGTGGGATTTACCGGCTGCCCACAATCAATCAGGTAGCGCAACAAATTCCGCTCGGCTCCCTCGCCTATCTCCTCCGCTAACTGTCGAACAAACGGCTCCCATTGCTGCCGGCCTTCTGAAAGCATCGCATCACCATAGTGCAGGAAGAGTGTGGCGAGGTAGGGATGGTTGCCCGTCCACATCGCGATGGACCGATCCATGTTGCGGCCGACCAGCTGACGGAGTTCTCCATCCAGCAAGACGGAGAGCGGGTAGAGGCGGATGGTCAGCTTCGGCAGCATTGAAGTGGTGCTCAACAAGGCTCTCAGCCGATGGCCACCGGTGAGAATTATACTGCTGGGTTCCGCGGTGGAAACCTGAGCAAGGAGGGCGGTGATCTTCTGAAGGGGCACATGGTCGAGATTGTCCAAAACGAGGGTGGCACCGGACATCTCTTCATCTGTGAGCGACGGTGTCTCGCGAAGATCTCTCTCGATCACCTTGCGGCCCGGCAAGCCTTCGAGTGCGTTGCGTAGCAGCGAGGTCTTCCCGAGTTTTGGTCCGCCGATCACCGCCACGGATTCGCCTTGCGCGATACGTCCGCGCAAGTTTCGGATGAGCCCTTGGCGTCCGATAAAATCACCGCCCTTCACAGGGCGAGGAATGAAAGGGGGCACTGGCATGGCCTACTTTATCATGCTTGCCTGAGTTGGTATTCCTTCACGAGTCCGCCGACCCATCAGTTTTCATCTGGTTGTCGGTAGGCAGTACCCTGAGAATTGGAACCACGGAGTGCGTGTACGCTCTTTACTCTCTTTAAGCGGAAGACTAGACTTGCCTCCTATGAGCACTCTTTCCTGGCAATTCGCTCCTCGGTTAACCCATTCATGATCACACAAATCCCTTTCCTGGCAGAGTCTAACTTTACCGATATAAGGTGCGGCGTCAGACCGTAGATTCCCTGCAGCAAGGCTGTCCTGTCTCATTGCAGTCGTAAACGTGTGAGTAAATCAAGCGAGCCGGTGTGATGGGGAGAGAATGCCACCCTGCGCTTCGACGGCCAGACTTTTGATGAGGGACAAGCATCGATGAACGGTGTTGCATTGCTCCGGCGTGTGATCAGCCAGATCACGACACATTACCTTGATACGCGACGAGATCGGGATGAGCTGGCCTCGGCCGCCGTCGGCCTGTGCGAGACGCTCCTGAAGACCCTATCCCCGCTGTTGGGAAAGGAGGGCAGCCTGGCGCTCTTTCGCCGGAGCCTCAAACTCACGGAGGAGACATTCCCCTGCTACAGTGAGGCGCGAAGCGCCGAAGAAGACGGCATCCTCAATGCCGTGGGCGCCTGTTTGAGACGGCAGAAGCTGGATGCCGCGCGGGAGGCCACTATCACACTGTTGTTGACGTTCGTAGAGTTGCTGGCGACGTTTATCGGTGAGCGGTTGACCTGGCAGCTCTTGCAGGAGGCCTGGCCAGACATTCTTACCGTATCCTCAGAGGAGAAGTCCCAATGAACGACAAAGTGCCCATCGTCCAACTCGATACCGGTGTCCCCGGACTCAATGAGGTATTGGGCGGAGGGTTGCCTGAGTTTTCCTTCAATCTGCTCGCGGGTGGCCCAGGGGCCGGGAAGACGACCCTGGTGCAACAAATCTGTTTTGCCTTGGCCACTCCCGAGCGCCCGGCGCTCTACATCACGGTCCTCGGCGAACCCCCCCTCAAGTTGCTCCGCTATCAGCAACAATTTTCCTTCTTCGATGCGGCCAAGGTGAACCGAAGTATCCGCTTTGTTTCGATCGAGCACCAGATTCTGGAAGCGGGACTGGGGAAGGTGTTGGAGGGGATCGTGGCGGAGGTGGAGGCCACGAATCCGAGCCTCGTGGTAGTCGATTCTTTCCGGTCGGTCATCCGTGCTGCTCAGGTTCCTGAGCTCAGCGCAGAGTTGTCATTGCAGGCCTTCGTGCAGCGCCTCGCGCTGCAGTTGACGACGTGGCAAGCCACCACGTTTCTGGTGGGAGAATATCAGGATTTCGAAAAGGAGGATAATCCGATCTTTACGGTGGCCGATGGGATCCTCTGGCTGAACCAAAGTGTCGAGCGCAATTCCATCGTCCGGAAGCTCCAGATCGTGAAAATGCGTGGACAAGCGCCCATCCCTGGGTTGCAGACATTTCGAATCACCGCGAAGGGCGTGCAGGTGTTTCCTCGTGTGCCGGTTCCGAAAGAGATCAGCGCGCAGGACCAGATCAGGATGATTGCGGAAGGTCGGACGGCCAAGGTGGGCGCGCGCCTGTCCACCGGGGTGAGTGAACTCGACCAGATGCTGGGCGGCGGGATTCCCGCCGGATCGTCGCTGCTCGTGGCTGGCCCGTCTGGCTCGGGCAAGACAGTCTTGTCGATGCAGTTTATCGCCGAGGGTGTCAAACATGGGGAACCCGGTCTGCTCGCCATCTTCGAGAAGCGCCCGTCGGATTATCTCCAGACCTCTCCCTTGGGCGGAGAAGTCGCGAGACGGATTCAGGAAGGCAAACTGCATGTCATTTACCTGCGCCCGCTGGATCTCTCCTTGGACGAGACGCTGCAGGAAATTCGGGATGCGGTGGTGGCGCATGGTGTGAAACGCATTGTTATCGACTCGCTCTCGGGTTTGGAACTGGCGCTCGCCCCGGCATTCCGTGAAGATTTCCGTGAGACGCTGCACCGGATGTCCGCCATGCTGACGGCTATGGGCGTGACCCTGCTCCTGACGGTCGAAATGGTGGACTCGTACATTGATTTGCGGTTCAGCCCGCATGGGACCGCCTTTCTGACCGACGGCATCGTTTTGATGCGGTACATCGAACTCGAAGGGCAACTCCAACGCCTGATGGCGGTGGTCAAGCTGCGCGGCAGCCAACATAGCAAGGAGCTCCGACGGTACGAAATCACAGATGAGGGCCTCGTCCTTGGGACCGGGCTCAAGGGCTACGAGGGGCTGATGACCGGCACTCCGAGGCGGTTGGGCCATTCAGAGCCGAAGCAGGATTGATGACTTCAGCGAAGGATCGAGTGATGGCGAATGAGGGACCTCCCGAGGCTCCAGATCGTCCTCCGAATACGGCGGACGATCGTCTGCGTGATGCCAATGAGCAACTCACGCTGACGTCGATTCAGGCCCTGCAGCGGGCGGAGGAGTCAGCGCAGCGCTATCAGGATCAGGCCAGAGTCCTAATCAAAAAACAGGAAGAATTGCGTGGATTGGCCTCAGAATTGACGTTGACCGAATACCGGGAACGCAATCACCTGGCCATGGAGTTGCACGACTATCTGGCGCAGATGCTGGTGCTGGGGCGGTTAAAGATTGGACAGGCACGCCACCAGACGGCGCCAGCCGATCCGTCGTTGGTAAAATTGATCGATGACCTCGACGACATCTTCAGCAAGTCACTCGACTATACGCGGACACTCATGGCCGAGTTGCGGCCGCCCACCTTGCGCGAATCAGGCTTGCCTGTGGCCCTCAAAGGGCTGGGCGAGCAGATGGTCAAACATGGCCTGAGAGTCGATGTCCACGCATCGCACGACTACGTGCCGCTGCCAGACGATCAGGCGATGCTGCTCTATCAATCGGTGCGCGAACTGTTGCTGAACGTGGTGAAACACGCCCATACCGATCATGCGAAGGTGCTAATATCCTTCAGTGAAGACGAGACATTGACGCTTTCGGTGCAAGATCAGGGGGCTGGATTCGATGCCGGTTTACTCCGAGCCAAAGCAGGAGGTCAACACTTCGGACTCTTAAGCGTCCTGGAGCGCATGGAGGCCATGGGCGGATCGTTCGAAGCGGACAGTGGTCCCGGCCGGGGGACGACGATCACGTTAGGATTGTCGCTCAGGCCCACCGTGGAATCGGTGCCCTTGTCTGTAGCAGTGAACAGGCGCCTCACAACGATCAATCAGACATGCGGTGTGATTCGAGTCCTACTCGTGGATGATCATGCGATGGTGCGTCAGGGTCTCCGGACAATTTTGGATCGGTATCCGGATGTGACGATCGTTGGCGAAGCTGGGAACGGGTTGGAGGCCGTGACAATGGCCGCCGAGCTGATGCCTGACGTGATTCTCATGGACATCAAGCTGCCGTTGATGGACGGGATCGAAGCGACCAAACGGATTAAGGCCGCGCAGCCGGGGGTCGTCGTCATCGGGCTCTCGGTCAATAATTCCGCACAAGGCATCAGGGCGATGAAGGAAGCGGGTGCCGCCACCTTTATCTCAAAAGACGCCGTGGTAGAACAATTACACGACACCATTGCGGCACTGGTGCCGCGGCCGCCGGAACCCGCCGGCTCGAATAGCCGGCCGGTGTCTCATGACCTTCCTCTGATTTAATTAGAAAAATCTCGACGCGCATAGGTCTTTGCGCCCGCGCGCCTTCGAAGGATGCTCATTCGATGCGGACCTTCGCGCGCCGAGTCCTTCGTTCCCGCCCCCAACGCGATCTCCTCTATTCGGATCCTCAGTCGAGAGAGTGGTTACCGGGGTGCGACATACCGGAGCAGGCTCTCGCCGGCGGCCAATCGGGCAAACTTTCGCTTCATGTCATGCACTCGATCGAGATAACTCCTGGCACTGTGGTCTCCGCAACGCTGATGCGGGGCCAGCCGAAAGCCGCGTGCAGCATACGCGTGGCCGGCACCGGGCCCACAGAGATGGATCACGGCGGCCAAGTCTTGTTTCTGCTGGAATGTGGGACGGGCTCTTTGCGGCTGTCTGATTGCGCTTACGACTGCACGGTCGAGCAGGGCCGCCGTCAGCTCGATGGCATGGCTCGGCAGGACGCGGCTGTAGAGGCTGTTGAACCAGCAAGAGTGTAGGTCGTGCCAGCGGCCATCTTGAACCACTCGATGGTCGTGAATGCAGTACCGTTTTCCTTCCTGAAAAGTCGCATCGGTGATCTGGAACATGCCGACCGCGCTCGACGCCGGTCGGTAGAGTTCCAGAGGATTCCAGCTCGGTCGCCATCGCCAGTACGTCCGTGCGATCGGGTTGCCGGCGCTTTCAACTTGCGCGAGCGCGGCGAGCAGCTCAGGTGTGATGACGGCGGTCGCATGCGCGCGGAACAAGGAGCCGTACTCGCGCCAGGTTTCAAATGGTTGCTTGTCGAGGGCGTTCGCCAGCGGAAAGAAGACTTCCGTCGGTTTACGGATCGTGTGGTAAGCCCAGTTCACACCGAGTCCGACTAGCAAGATGGCAGCCACTGTGATGAGAATTTGGGCCGCGGTCGGCAATGTCCGTAAGGCGGCCAGTATGGCAAGGAACGTACGCCGCCACGAGCGCGCGCGACGTCGAACAACGGCCACCGTGATCCTGCGTCCTCGCCTCCTGCGACGGATCACAGCCTGCGGGTGTGAGCGGGAAGGCATGGGGTCAATATAACTCAAAAAGGGGAGTTGGAGGCCTGGTGATCCTCTTGCTCGCGGAACGCGCGCCCTCCGAGGACCTCGTTCGACGGGCACAATCGAGGATCGATTTGGCCTCCTTGCAGGAGAAACGAGCGAACTTTGAACGGAGTATTGGTAGTCGGATGTGCGCACCGGAGCCCGAATCGGGATGCTTTGCAAGAGGGTTAAGGCGACGGATACGCCGCTTATTCGGTCATGTTCATAATGGCGGAAGGCCTCTTTGAGTGGAAAGAGAAATGGGCGGCCGGCGGGAATGTGCAGGCAAGAGGTCGAGGCAGCCGCTTAGGATGGCGAAGGCGTCGCTGTCTTCGTCGGCTGGCAATATTTGGCGAAACAGATGAGATCCAGGTGGTGGTAGTGGTTGGGAAGCACGGTTTCCGCCTTGTAGCCGAGACTCAAGAAAAAGCCAATGTTCCTGGCTGTGCGCAGCATGGTGCAGGCGTAGAACTTATGAGCATCGGCCGTGACCTGTTCGATTTCTCGTATCAGTGCTTTTCCTACTCCATGCTTCTGGTGGTCAGGACTCACCGATAACAATCGGATCACGCACACCCCGGCCACGGTCCAAAAGCGCACTGATCCAACAACTGAACCTTGCGTCTCCGCCACGAAGATACGTTTCTCCTTGGCATCTTCCCGGACGCTATCGAACGTTTCGGTGGTCCAAGCGCTCACTTCGTAGACAGTGGCGTATTCGCCGAAGGCGACCCGCTGAACCTGGAGCAGAGCTGCGAAATCAGCTTCGGTGGCTGGTCTGATATGAATCATGAATGGCACGTCCTGGGGTTCATCTCGCGAAGGTGAAATCAGACGCCGACTTCAGAGATCGCCAGCATCATCTTCTCTCCGGACCTACCTCTGGTAACAGCAGCTCCTTCACCATCTTCCGATGCGGAATGCCGGCATCCATGAACGGCTCGCCGACCGCGTGGAATCCGGCCCGCGCATAAAAGCCAACGGCGTGGGTCTGCGCCGACAAGGTCACGCGCGCAAGTCCTTGCTTCGCTGCCAGGTTCAGCAACCTCTGAAGCATGGCCTGCCCGACCGCGCGTCCGCGCCAGCCCTTGAGCACCGCCATCCGGCCGATGGTGCCCGTCGCCTGCATCCGCGCCGTGCCGATGGCCTCACCCGATGCATTCCACGCCAGCACATGGCTGCAGAGTGGATCGAGTCCGTCCCATTCCAATTCCACGGGCACCGCCTGCTCGCGGATGAAGACCGTTTCGCGGATCGCCCGAATGGTCGGTTCCTCCTTGCCCCACTCGACAAGTTCAACCCGCAGATCCTCGTGATGTTGCGTCATGGATTCTTTCGATTCCTCGACTTTCCGATTGGTCTGCATCTGACTCCAAATCCATGTGCGAATCAAACACATAAGTATCAGTGACGTGATCTCCTGTGCAACGCGCGTGAAACTATTTTCTATTTTGGCGGATCGTTGTGCGCATGGTACGGTTCAACATTGTCGAATGAGTCAGGCACGCATAGACGAACTATGGAGTTGTCTTCCACACCGTTGAGAGGTCATCTGTGAGAGCTCACCGTCGGATCTATTCTGTCGTGGCGGGGAAGAGGGTACGGCCTGGACTGTGGGGTTCCTGGTGTCGGGTTGACGGGAAGCCCGAGAGTCCCCGACTGTTCAGTTGGGACTTCTTGCGGTCGGTCTGGTCGCTGTTGAGCCGAGCGACGTGGCGCCGACCTGCGCATCGCGATGGGGCGCGATCCCATTGGGGACACGAATCGATCGGATGTTCTGCCCCTCGCGCGTCGGCGATCTATGGGCGTATCAACTAATCGCCGCTTTCTGTTCGCTCCCTTCTCCATTCAGATAGCCGAATGTATCTTCTGCGCGCTGTGCGCCTGCACCAACGCGTTCGCCTCTCACGCAGACTCTATGAAAGAGCCAGGTAGCCGGACGCCCCCTGCCTTGCGAATGGGCAGGGGCGGGATTAGCCGGCAGGCCGTGCATTTGCCATGTGAGCCGTTCGGCAGTTCCTAGGGAACTCCCCAGTGGCGACAGTTGCGTTCATTTTGATACACCTGCAGGCGGAGGTATAGGAGTGATTCAACAGACCAACCTTGCCACGGCTGCCGAGGAGCTCAAAGCCCATTACTCGGAATTGGTGCATGGCCTTCCCATTGCCATTTACTGTACCGACGAAAACGGCCTGATCACCATGTACAACGAGGCGGCAGTCGATTTATGGGGGCGACGTCCTGCGCTCGGCACAGATGTCTGGTGCGGCTCGTACAGAATCTTTCGAACAGATTTGTCCGAGCTCCCCCTGAGTGAATCCCCGATGGCAATCGTCGTGCAGACGAGAGCGACAATACCTCCGCAAGAAATCATCGTTGAACGGCCCGATGGGAGTCGCCGGCATGTGCTGGCGACTCCCCAATTATTGCTGGATGCTGAAAAGAGATCTGTCGGTGCGTTCAATTTGTTGGTCGACATTTCGGATCAAAAGCAGGCCGAGTCGGCAAGGGCGCATCTCGCGGCGATTGTGACATCCTCAGATGACGCCATCATCAGTAAGGATCTGAATGGTGTGATCACCTCTTGGAATGCGGGCGCCCAGCAGCTGTTCGGGTATAGCGCCGAAGAAATGATCGGACGGTCGATTACTCACCTCATTCCGGCGGATCGGCAGCATGAGGAACGCGCGCTTCTTGACCGGATCAAAAGAGGAGAACGCGTCCATCATTACGAAACGGTTCGTCGACGGAAAGATGGACGACTGGTCGACATCTCGATTACCGTATCCCCCGTTCGGGACGGAAGAGGGCACGTCATTGGGGCCTCCAAGATTGCCCGGGACATCACACAGGAAAAGAATCGGCGCCATCAGCAACATCAGCTGTACGAGTTCGCCACGCAGGTCAACCGCGCCGAGTCTTTACCCACGCTCTATGAGAAGGCCCTCGACGCCATCATTCGATCCCTCACGGCGGACCGCGCCTCCATTCTGCTGTTCGGTGCAGAAGACGTCATGCGCTTCAAGGCCTGGCGGGGATTGTCAGACGGCTATCGCAAGGCCGTAGAATGCCATTCACCCTGGAAGAAGGACGATCCGGCGCCAGGTCCTATTCTCATCAGTGACATCTCCCAGTGGGAGGGTGATGGCGGGCTTAAAAACATCGTCATCGGCGAAGGGATCGGCAGCCTGGCCTTTATCCCCTTAACCTACGGTGGACGGTTACTCGGGAAATTTATGGTGTACTTTGACCGGCCCTACGCCATGCCTGTGGAAGAGGTGGAGTTGGCTCAAGCCATCGCCCGGACCTTGGCGCTCGGCATAGAGCGAAAGGCTGCGGAAGATTGTCTCAGGGAAAGTGAATCCCAGTTACGGTTAGCGCTTGATGCAGGCCGTATGGGATCGTGGGAATGGACCATCACGACCAATCAGGTCAGCTGGTCCGCCGGGCTTGAAGCGATCCATGGGCTTGCCCCCGGGACGTTTAACGGCACATTCGAAGCCTACCAGCAGGACATCCATCCCGAGGACCGGGAGGCCGTGCTTCGTGCCATCTCGCAAATCCTGGAATGCGACAAGCCCTATCAGATCGAGTACCGCATTATTCGTCCAGACGGGGCCATCCACTGGGTCGAAGGGAAGGGCAAGCTCTATCGTACTCCGGCTGGTGTGCCGACCCGCATGATCGGCGTCTGCACTGACATTACCGAACGGAAGCAGGCCGAACAGGCGTTGCGCGAAAGTGAAGACAAGCTGCGGAGGCTGGCCGGCCAATTGGAGCAGTTGGTAGTGGAGCGCACCGTCCGCCTCCGCGCATTGGCGACTGAACTCAACCTGACGGAGCAGCGAGAGCGCCAGCGGTTGGCGACAGAGTTGCACGACCATCTTCAACAGCTCTTGGTGTTGGGCAAGTTAAAACTGGGTCAGGGAAAACGGTTGGCTGAGTCGCTCCCGCCCTGCGTCGAGCTCATGAAACAGACCGACGAGGTGTTAAGCCAGGCCTTGACCTATACCCGAACGCTGGTGGCTGAACTCTCTCCTCCCGTTTTGAAGGAGTTCGGTTTGTCGGCCGCGCTCACGTGGTTGGCCGAACAGATGCGGCAGCACCAGCTCACCGTTCTCGTCCAGACGCTGAGCGACGAACCGCACGTGCCTGAGGAACATGGTCGAGGAGATGCGGCAATACCCCCGCGGGGAG
>JBDTWG010000112.1:0-10023 GCA_040006855.1 Nitrospira sp. | reverse complement strand
CGGCTCAAGCCCAGAACGAACAGCGAATTGAGTTGCTCATCCGCAATTACGATTTCGTTGTCACCCACCCATTCCCAATCCGTTTCGGTATCCCCACCGTCATCATTCTCAGAAATCAGGACATCGTGCCCCATGGGTTTCAGTCATCGGCCCTGCCTCAGCTTAAAATACGCGCGCATGGCGAGGGACTGGCCGCCTATGGCACCGGCATCGAAGGCTTTCACATCGACCCGGGAAAAACCCTGGCCGTGCATTTTGTGCCTGAACAAAGCGGGCATCTGACCTTTCATTGTGATTTGCATCCTCAGATGAAAGGCGAATTGTTGCTGTTGGAGATTCCAGCGGCCTGACACTTGAACAGGAGCGGATATGAATGAATGGACAGGGATAAGCAGTCGATTGAGTGGGGTTTTGGCGGCAGGACTGTGGTTGGTCATCGTGAGCCTGTCGCCGGCGACGGCCGAAGTTCAGATGCTCCACGAATCCTCGTCCGAACTGGATAAGGCTACAATCGAAACGGTCATGGCCATGTTCCGGCATGCCGACGAGGCGCTCCAGGCACGCGATGTGAATGGGCTGATGGGCATCTATTCAGAGCAGTACAACTATCACGGACTCAAAAAAGCCGACATGCGCAAGATCTGGAATAATCTGTTCGACGAGTTCAAGGAACTCTCCAACGTGCATCACTTGTCACGATTCGCCAAAGTCGGCTCCGGTTCAAAAACCATCGTGGAGGTGACCTGCACGGGCAATCTGTCCGGCCTCTCAAAAACCGGCGGCTTACGCGTGCCGATTGATAGTTGGTATGAGGAAGTCCACTACCTGACCTTTGAAGACGGACAGTGGCGCATTCGTGGCAACATCGACGACCAGCCACGGATCATGCCGTTCGGCACATCACCACATCCGCTGTTTTAGGAGGAGGCCTATGCGTGTCCTGATCGCACTCGACTGGTCGGAACAGGCGTTCGCGGCAGTTCGCGAAGTCGCCTTTCTGTATGAGCTGCAGGACGTCATGCTGGTGCACGGCATCGACCTGGGCATGTTTCAATATCCGGTCGTCGCGGAACTGAGCAACATGCAGGGCTATGATGATTTCCGAAGGGCGATGGAGAGCGCGGGCCAGCAATTGCTCGATCACACCACCACCATGTTGCCCTCCGAGGGACTCTCGATCACGCGCGTGTGTGAGTTTGCCAAACCGGCTTCCCTGATTCTGGACAAGGCTCGAGATACGGGAACGGACCTGATTGTGATCGGCGCCCGGGGGCGAGGGCGCGTCGGTGAGCTCGTCCTGGGCAGCGTCTCCCATCGCGTGGCCTTGCATGCCGGCTGTTCTACGCTCATCGTCAAGGATCGCAGCGGCCCCGTGAAACGTGTCGTAGTGGCCGTCGAAGGGCATGAAGACGGCGCCCGGATCAAAGCCTGGCTGCTCGCCCATCCGTTCAAGAATCCGGTGGACCTCACGATTGTCAGCGTCGTGCGCCCGATCCCCTCTACCGATCCCTTTAGCCTCTTTCCGCTCCAAGACTGGACCGATATCGCCAGACGCTCTGCCGAGGATCTGGTGAAAGGTCTGGCGGCGGCGGTCATGGATCACCACTATACCGTGGGCACACAGGTGACGATAGGAGATCCGACCGACATTTTGACGGAGCGCGCCCGTTCGGCAGACCTGCTCATTATCGGCTCGCACGGACGCAAAGGGCTCGAACGGTTTCTCCTGGGCAGCATCTCCCACGCGCTCTTGCATGGGGTGCCCTGCCCGATCCTGGTCGTACGGTGAGGCAACGGCATTTGGAGTGTTCTACGCTGAAACCATAAAGGAGTCTTGCGCATGAAAACGTTCAGCATCTTGTCTGCGGTCTGTCTCGTCATTCTGGGAAGTTCATTGGCGGCCGGGCAGACCAATCGAGGCAATCCGCGGGAGGGTCAGGCTATTTATGAAAAACAGTGCCTGCGCTGTCATGGGGAGAAACTGGACGGAGCCGGACCGGATGGACAATACCTGATCGTGCGGCCGGCCAATCTCCAATCCGTCAACTCACGAGCCAAAACCGATTGGGAACTGTTGATTACGATCGCGAACGGTGCCCTGTTCAGCCCCATGCATGGGTATCGGGGAAAACTCACGGACCAACAGATGATGGATGTGCTGTCCTATATCCGGACCGTGGCGACTCCGGATTTCGTGAGTTAGCCCGCCGGCGTTGTGGGCCAGGCAATGATTCGACAGGGCATCCTCCGCGCCAGCCTGCTGCTCATGCTGCTCGGGCTGTTCGGTGAGGCCGTCACTGCTCTCGCGTCCGAAACAGCAGTGGATCTAGAAGTCTTCGTCCGAGCCGGTTGCCCGCACTGCGAGGCAGCGAAGACCTTCCTACATGAGCTCCAGCGACGCAGGCCTGAGCTTCGCATCCTGATTCAGGATATCGGTCAAGACCAGGCTGCACGGGCCCGGCTTGGGATGCTCGCGAGGCGGTATGCAGTGACTCCGATCGGGGTCCCCGCCTTCTATCTGCAAGGGGAACTGATCATCGGCTATCAAGACGCGCAGACGACCGGCGCCCGCCTCCTAGCCCTCCTCGACGCGAACCCCGCGGCCTTCGACGCTGAACCCTTTGCCGCCTGTCATCCGGCACAATCGGATTGCAATGCTGCAGCCGTTCAGGTCGCCGCGGAGGAAGACAGCGTGGTTCTTCCCTGGTTCGGACGCGTCAGTTTTCGCGAGGTCGGACTTCCCCTCTTCACGCTTGCCATCGGATTACTCGATGGGTTCAACCCCTGCGCGATGTGGGTACTGTTATTCCTACTGTCACTCCTGGTCACCTTGCGTGACCGCGTCAAGATGAGTCTCGTGGCCGGCACGTTCGTCCTGGTCAGCGGGCTGCTGTATTTTGCCTTCATGGCGGCGTGGTTGAACGTTTTTCTTTTGATCGGCCTGTCCCGCGCAGTTCAGCTCACGCTGGGGGGCGTCGCGACCATCATCGGCGCGGTCAATGTGAAGGATTTCTTTGCGCTCCGGCAAGGACCGTCCCTCAGCATTCCGGATGCCGCAAAGCCGGGACTCTATGCGCAGCTTCGACGAATCGTCCAGGCTGAGAACCTCACCGGGGCCTTGATCGGCATCGTGGTTCTCGCCGGGCTGGTTAATGTGGTCGAGCTGCTTTGCACGGCGGGTTTTCCGGCGCTCTACACTCACATCCTGACGGCGCAATCACTGTCCACGTGGCAATATTATGGCTACCTCGCCCTGTACAATCTGGCCTATGTGTTCGACGACGCGCTGATGGTGACGATCGCCGTGGTGTCCCTCGGCCGCCACAAGCTGGAAGAGCGAGAAGGCCGCTGGTTGAAACTGGTCAGCGGCGCGGTCATGATCGGACTCGGTGTGCTGCTCATCATGAAGCCGGACCTGATGGCACGATAAACTGATGCAACGAATGCGCCCACTCCACATCGCCCGTATACAAGACGATGATCCCGACTCCGGCCGGGCGATATTGAGCGATGGCACAACCGCGCTCCTGCGCATCGCCCAGCCGAGCGATGCCGAAGAATTACAGGGCTTCATCGATCGCCTCTCACCGGCCGCCATACGTCACCGTTTTTTTTCTGAGACGGCTCCTCCTGCAGACGTCATCCGCTCGCTCTGTGATGCGTCAGACCCGCAGCGCAGTCTGACCGTCATCGCCCTTCGGCGGCAGGAGGGCGCGTTGCGCGTGATCGCATCCGGCTCCTACCATGCGAGAGACCCGCACCAGGCCGAAGTAGCCATGGCCGTCGATGATCGACTCCATGGACATGGGCTGGGCACCATTCTCCTGGAGCGGCTGGCGCTCTTGGCGATCCGTCACGGTTTCACAAAACTCTGGGCCATCACCCGCGCCGACAACCTGGCCATGCGCGAGGTGTTTGCTTCATCCGGATTCACCATGGAAGAGCATGTCGAAGGCGGCGACATGGAGGTGGAGCTGTCGCTGGATCCGACCGACCAGAGCGTGCGGCAATCCGAGTGGCGCGAACGGGTCGCCACCACGGCCTCGCTTCACCCGCTGTTCCATCCCCAATCCGTGGCTGTCATCGGCGCCTCGCGCAATCCCCAGAGCATCGGCTATCGGTTGCTCGACGCGCTCCGCAGCAACCAGTTTCACGGTCGTTGTTATGCGATCAATCCCCATCCCTCTACCATCGCCGGAATGAACACCTATCCGTCTCTTCGCGCCCTGCCGGAGCCAGTGGATCTAGCGGTGATCGTCGTCCCCAAAGAAGCCGTCTTGTCGGTGATCGACGACTGTGCTGCAACCGGCGTCCGCGCGCTCGTGGTCATCACCGCCGGATTCGCCGAGGTCGGAGAAGAAGGGCGTCGGCTACAGGACCAGGTGCTGGAAACAGTTCGCCAACAGGGCATGCGCATGGTCGGCCCCAACTGCTTCGGCATTCTGAACACCGATCCGACGGTACGGCTCAATGCCACCTTTACCTCCACCTTCCCTCCCGCAGGCTCCATCGCCATGTCTTCGCAGAGCGGAGCCTTGGGCATCGCCCTGCTTGCCGCTTCGGAACGCCTTCAATTGGGTATCTCGACCTTCGTCAGCGTCGGCAACAAGGCGGACGTATCGGTCAACGATCTCTTGCAGTACTGGGAAAACGATCCCGCGACGACGGTCATCCTGCTCTACGTAGAGTCATTCGGTAATCCCAGACGTTTTGGACGGATCGCCCGGCGCGTCAGCCGCAAGAAGCCGATCGTGGTCCTCAAAGCAGGCCGCACGTCTTCAGGCAAGCGCGCCGCCAGTTCCCATACGGCCGCGTTAGCCTCCAATGAAGTGGCGGTGGATGCGCTGTTTCTACAAAGCGGTATCCTGCGCGCCGACACGCTGGAAGACGTGTTCGCGTTGGCAGCGGGACTGTCGGAACAACCCTTGCCGAAAGGGAAACGCGTCGGCATCCTGACCAATGCCGGCGGGCCGGCCATCCTCTGCGCGGATGCCTGTGAGTCGGGCGGGCTTGAGGTGCCGGAACTGTCGCAGGCCACGATCGCGGCCCTTGCATCTTTTCTGCCCTCGGCTGCCGCACTTCGCAACCCCGTCGATCTGATCGCCTCGGCCACCCCGGAGCAATACGAGCAGGCCATCGTCACCCTGCTGGCCTCCGACGACATCGACGCCCTCATCATCCTCTATATCGCGGTGACCGCCATGGACGTAGACCCGATCGCTGCCGGCATCAGAAAAGGCATCATGGCGGCACGAACAACCGCGGAGACAAAGAAACCAGTCTATGTGGGCTGGATGGTGGAAACGGATCGTGAGCGGAGATTTTCGCTCTCGAACGAAACAGTTCCGACCTTTGGGCTGCCTGAACTCCCGGCCCGCGTCTTGAGCAAAATCACCGGCTATGTGCAGTGGCGCGACCGCCCCGTCGGCATGGTGCCCGACTTCGACGACCTGAACCTTCCTGCCGCAAGGACGATTGGTCGCGAGGCGCTCGCCAAGCGAGGAAACGGCTGGCTGACCACCGCCGAAACGCGCGCGCTCCTCACGGCCATGTCGATCCCGCTGCCGCCGGGAGGAGTTGCGACGACCGCCGAGGAAGCCGCCGCAATCGCCGCGCAGATCGGGTTTCCTGTCGCCGTCAAACTGGCCTCCCACACGCTCGTCCATAAGACCGAGATCGGCGGCGTGCAGTTGAACCTGAGCAGCGAGGCTGAGGTGCGCGTGGCCTATGACAAGATCGCGGCCCGAATCACACAAGACGGCAACCTTGAGGCCATGGAAGGGGTGTTGGTCCAACCAATGGTAACAGGCGGCGTCGAGGTCATGGCCGGCATGGTCCACGACCCGTCATTCGGACCGTTGATTGGGTTCGGACTCGGCGGCATTCACGTCGAGATTCTTGGGGACGTGCGCTTTCGCATCACGCCGCTGACGGAACTGGACGCCGCCGACCTGATTCGCGGCATCAAAGGCTACCGCCTCCTGCAAGGCTATCGCGGCCATCCGCCGGGTGACGTCGACGCGATCCAAGAACTGTTGCTCAGGTTGTCACGACTGGTCGAAGAAGTGCCGGAGATCGCGGAACTGGATCTCAACCCGATCATTGCGCTGCCGCCAGGACAAGGCTGCCGCATTGTGGATGCGAGGATACGAGTCAATCAATCCTCTAGTCGGCGGGAGGAGGGGCTTCGATGAAAAGAATGGTGAAGCGTCTGCTGATGGGGGCAAAGCGTTGGCTCACAGAAGACCCAGTCACGCCGGAAAAGCCGATTCCGTTCGATAATTCTTACGAATGGATCGGGCAGGCATTCCGCCACATTATCGCCGACCCCGTCGGTGGCCGCTACCGTTCTTACGCTTGGGCGGTTCTGCAGGGCGCCTCGCTCGCCAAGGTATTGGACCATCCCCGCGTGTCCGTATTCGAGTTCGGAGTGGCAGGCGGGTCAGGTTTAGTCAGTCTCGAACGGATCGCCGAACTCGTGGAGCAGAAAACGGGTGTGGGAATTGATGTCTACGGTTTTGACACGGGCAAAGGTCTCCCCAAACCAAAGGATTATCGGGATATGCCCTATATGTGGGAAGAGGGAGATTTCTCAATGGACGAAGCGGCCTTGCGTAGCCGATTGAAGCGGGCTCAGCTGAAGTTAGGTCTCGTCGAACAGACCGTCCCGGAATTTCTCCGGACGGACTTTGCACCGGTGGCATTCGTCTCCATCGATGTCGATTTATATAGCGCCACCAAACAGGCCCTCGCCCTCCTCGATGCTGACCAGGGGAAGTTGCTGCCGCGCGTATTCTGTTATTTCGACGATACCATGGGATACGGCTACAACGACTTCACCGGTGAGCGGTTGGCCATTCACGAGTTCAATTCTGAGCACCAGCTGCGGAAACTGTCTCCTATTTATGGACTGAAGTGGTTTGTGCCGCAGGAGTTCTCCAACGATCGCTGGATCGAGATGCTGCAAATCGCCCATCTCTTCGACCACCAGTCATACGGTACGGTCGATCATGTGCATCACCACCCTATCCTTGACGTCGATGGCAGGTGGCGCTGGCAGGACTAGATTGCCGGACACATCGATACTTCCCATATAAAGCACCGGTAACGGCCAGACTATTGCCATCCGCCGGGCAATGTCGACGCGATCCAAGAACTCTCGAACAGGCTCTCACGGCTGGTCGAAGCAGTACCCGAGATCGTGGAACTGGCTCTGAATCCCATCTTCGCCCTGCCGCCCGGCCAAGGCTGTCAGATCGTGGATGCGAGGATACGAGTCAATCAATCCTCTAGTCGGCGGGAGGAGGGGCTTCGATGAAAAGAATGGTGAAGCGTCTGCTGATGGGGGCAAAGCGTTGGCTCACAGAAGACCCAGTCACGCCGGAAAAGCCGATTCCGTTCGATAATTCTTACGAATGGATCGGGCAGGCATTCCGCCACATTATCGCCGACCCCGTCGGTGGCCGCTACCGTTCTTACGCTTGGGCGGTTCTGCAGGGCGCCTCGCTCGCCAAGGTATTGGACCATCCCCGCGTGTCCGTATTCGAGTTCGGAGTGGCAGGCGGGTCAGGTTTAGTCAGTCTCGAACGGATCGCCGAACTCGTGGAGCAGAAAACGGGTGTGGGAATTGATGTCTACGGTTTTGACACGGGCAAAGGTCTCCCCAAACCAAAGGATTATCGGGATATGCCCTATATGTGGGAAGAGGGAGATTTCTCAATGGACGAAGCGGCCTTGCGTAGCCGATTGAAGCGGGCTCAGCTGAAGTTAGGTCTCGTCGAACAGACCGTCCCGGAATTTCTCCGGACGGACTTTGCACCGGTGGCATTCGTCTCCATCGATGTCGATTTATATAGCGCCACCAAACAGGCCCTCGCCCTCCTCGATGCTGACCAGGGGAAGTTGCTGCCGCGCGTATTCTGTTATTTCGACGATACCATGGGATACGGCTACAACGACTTCACCGGTGAGCGGTTGGCCATTCACGAGTTCAATTCTGAGCACCAGCTGCGGAAACTGTCTCCTATTTATGGACTGAAGTGGTTTGTGCCGCAGGAGTTCTCCAACGATCGCTGGATCGAGATGCTGCAAATCGCCCATCTCTTCGACCACCAGTCATACGGTACGGTCGATCATGTGCATCACCACCCTATCCTTGACGTCGATGGCAGGTGGCGCTGGCAGGACTAGATTGCCGGACACATCGATACTTCCCATATAAAGCACCGGTAACGGCCAGACTATTGCCATCCGCCGGGCAATGTCGACGCGATCCAAGAACTCTCGAACAGGCTCTCACGGCTGGTCGAAGCAGTACCCGAGATCGTGGAACTGGCTCTGAATCCCATCTTCGCCCTGCCGCCCGGCCAAGGCTGTCAGATCGTGGATGCGAGGATCAGGGTGGCATCGAGTCCGCTGAGGTCTGCGGGCTAGGAGATTATTCTGTAACCTAATTCAGGTTGGCTTGGACTTATACATAGTGAAGGGGGTCAAGGACTGTTCGATCGGGAATATGACGCTCAGGCTCGTCGATCGACGTTAAACGGTACGGTATCACTCAACCGCTTTCCTCTATCATGTCATCAGATTTAGATATCGCCCAGAAATGAGTATTGCCATAGAATCCCATAAGCCACATAGAGGCTTGCGGAATGCCTGGCAAGCTGGCACACCGATACTCGAAGATGCCCGGCCACTGGCGTTTACCCCAGTCAAGCTGATGAGCATATTGCACGCCACTCTCAACCTTGGCCTCTGTGTTCAGAAATAGTGTCGTTACCTCAATAGTAGCTGGCAGAGCATTCTTATACTCAAAGTAATAGAGGCCGCGGACAATTTTTAAAACTACGCGGTCAAACCGGCATTCGTCGAACTTGAGCGCCATACGACGGCCCAAATAAGTCCCGGTCGGTAGCGCTAGCTGCCGATGACAAGACTGCTACCGATCCTTCCTCTCAAACCATTATTCCTGCTGAACGTTCGATGTAACTTTTGCTCCCAAAGCGTTCTGCCAGCATCGGTAATCCCAGCACGGCTGAACATGAAGGGGCCAAAAAGTATTCTTCATCCTTTCCAGCGTCAGAATTACATTCCTTGCAGGCAGGAACTGGCACCAAATCTGAAGGCCTCGGTTCAGGGAAAAAGCATTTAGGCGGCACATGATCCTTGGTTTCTCCAGGACTCCTTCCGCAATAAACGCATATCTCCGATCTTTGTTTTGTTTGGGGTTTGAAGGGCATAGGAGAATTAGTGCCTATAGCTCTCTCGTAACCTAACTGTGAAAAGCTAGAAGCAGGTCCATTTTCCCCCTTGGCACGGGCATATCACCGAGTGCTTTGGCGACGAAAGCGGTGTTACCAGGAGCCTTCTCCAAGCCGGCTTCCGAATACGCGGCCATATCCTCCGGAGGCTGAAGGTGCTCGGCCACGTCATATCGGATAATCCCAATTGATCCCATAGTCTGTAGGCGTGAACTACGCAGCACTGCGCTTACGAGCCGCCCGTCCACGTGCGGTCCGCGTGGAACGTGAGGGAAGATCCTGAGGCTGCCTCTCTACATAAGCATCGAGCAACCGGCGGATCATACGCTGATACTGCGTGTGGTGCCGGGATGCTTCGGCCTTGAAGAACTCCACGCTCTTCCTGCTCAAGGCCAGCGTGACTTTGACGCCTTCGTCGCGGAAGGCCAATTCAGCCGGAGAGGGAAGAAAGTCGGGGATGACACGAATCTCCCCCAGAGGCTCATCGCGATATCTTGTTTTCGTGTTCATAGACGGTCTTTCCCTTTCGCCAATAGCCGGCGCCGATGATTGGAATCACCGAAGTTCGATAGGTACACCGGACGGTCAGAATGTCACCCTCGACCTCCCCGAAACAGTAGAAGCGGTCCTCTGACCTGCTATTGGTCACATCTTTAGGCGATGACACGCCTTGAGTCCGCAAAAGCATATTGAGCTGACTGAAATGATACCCCATGCTTTTCCTGGTTCGTCGCGTCTTTGTCCGGATCCCACTCAAAACGTG
>JBDTWG010000111.1:0-10098 GCA_040006855.1 Nitrospira sp. | reverse complement strand
AGGGGGAGGGCTTCGAACGACTCGCTATATTTTGAATCATCAGGTCTCTCCCAATCCTGGCCGGAAAGGGGTCTCAAGGTCGAATGCCTCTCAGCCGCATTGGGGCGATCCGGCTCGGTATCTTAGACGCATTGCGGTGGCTCTCGGAGTGGACGGTGACTGTGTCGGCCTCATGACGGCCGTTCCGATGAAACAGGTTGTGACCAGTCGTGACACGAGGAATGGAATCTGGGTCGAGTGTTTGGCCACAGTTGGTGTGACCAACGCCGTGCGGGCGGGTGAGCCACCTCAGCACACAAGAGGGGAGAAAAGTGATCGGACGCCTGGCACGATCAATCTCATTGTGATTACGAATGCCTGCCTGGCGGTGTCGGCTTTGGTCGGTGCCGTTCAGGTAGTGACGGAAAGTAAGACCGGAGTGTTACGTGACCATGCCGTTCCCAGCTGGACTGGTCGGCCCGGTGCGACGGGAACGGGAACGGATGCCGTGGTGATTGCCTGTGCCCTGAGTGGCCAAGGGCCATGGCAACCCTACGCCGGCACCCACACCGATATCGGTTCCATGATTGGGCGGGTCACCTCCGACTGCCTCACGCAAGGCCTGGCGCGCGCGACTCAGTGGGCCGCGCAACCTCGATCGTAAACCATTTCGTCGTCATGCCACCGCCTATGCCACATTCTGTTCGCGCCATTGCGATTGCGATTCTGGGTACTGGCTCCGACGTCGGGAAGAGCATGATTGTGTCCGGATTATGCCGGCTTCTGCGTCGGGACGGTTTTCGAGTCGCCCCCTTTAAAGCCCAGAATATGTCCTTGAACTCATGTGTCACGCCGGAGGGCGGTGAGATCGGGCGTGCCCAGGCCCTGCAAGCTGAAGCCTGCGGAATTCCGCCCCATGTAGACATGAATCCCATTTTACTGAAGCCAGAATCGAATTCCCGGTCGCAAGTGATTGTCCAGGGGCGAGTCCTGGCCACGCTGGACGCGCAAGCGTATTTTGCCCGTACTCACGCTTCCGACCTGGCGCGCGCGGTTCGAGAGAGCTACGAGCGGCTGGCGTCGCAGTACGAGGTCATCGTCATCGAGGGTGCCGGGAGCGCGGCCGAGGTCAACCTTCGGGATCGTGACCTCGTGAACTGGCCGGTCGTCGAAATGGCCGATGCCCAGGTGGTGCTGGTAGGGGATATTGACCGCGGAGGCGTGTTCGCGCAAATCATCGGAACGCTCGACCTCATTGCACCAGAAGAACGCGCGCGGGTGTGCGGCATCATCATCAACAAGTTTCGGGGGGATTTGTCGCTATTCGCCGAGGGAGTTCATTTTATCAGGGAACGTACCGGGATTCCTGTCCTCGGAGTGCTCCCTTTTCTTCGAGACCTTTCGCTCGATCAGGAGGACAGCCTCGACGTGGAGCGGAGGCGGCCGGCCCCTTTTTCGGCAGACGGCATCAACATTGCCGTGCTCCTCGTGCCGCACATGAGCAATTTTACCGACTTCAACGCACTGGCCGAAGAGTCGGACGTGCGATTGCGTTATGTCGCTTCTCCAGAAGAGGCGACCGGGGCGGACGTTATTCTGCTGCCCGGCACGAAGACCACCCTGGCAGACCTGGGCTATTTGCGCGACAAAGGGTTCGAGGCGCTGCTGCACCATCATGTGGAACGCGGCGGAGAATTGGTCGGTATATGCGGAGGATACCAAATGCTGGGGCGACAGATTGCCGATCCCGACGGCGTAGAAGGTGGCGGATCGGGACATGGCTTCGGTCTCCTTCATATCACGACCGTGTTGCAAAGCGTCAAGATTACTAAACAAGTTGAGGCGCAGGCGTTGCATCTCAGTGGGATGGCGGCATTGCCGGTTCGCGGGTATCTCATACATATGGGGAGGACACAGCGTCACGAGCATCGGCCTTGTTTTGAACTTCAGGCACGAGCGGGAGGTTCCGAGCGCCGCAGAGGAGCGATGGGACGAGACGAACAGTGCCTGGATGGTGCGGTACGTGATGATGGTTTAGTGTGGGGCACTTACATTCATGGTTTGTTCGATCAGCCTGCATTTCGTCGCGCATGGCTGAATAGGCTACGAGCACGCAAGGGACTTCCCGTTCTCGATCTGTCCCTCTCACAGCAGGTGAATGATAAGCGTCGGGACGCGCTGGATCGATGGGCTGACCATGTCGCACAGCATCTTGACCTGGGTCTCCTCTCGGCATTGCTGCAGCAG
This sequence comes from Nitrospira sp., assembly GCA_040006855.1. Taxonomy (GTDB): domain Bacteria; phylum Nitrospirota; class Nitrospiria; order Nitrospirales; family Nitrospiraceae; genus Nitrospira_A. The sequence goes on along the minus strand of JBDTWG010000111.1, from coordinate 7,872 downwards.
CGGAGAGGAACCGTATAACGCTCGTACAGTCTTTCCTGAGAATTCTCCGAAGCCGCTCCGACAGTTGCCCTTCTCCAAACGACTAAACTTTGGCGCCTCCGTCGAAATCTTGAACAATGGCGTGAGCCACTCTGTTCTTGTTGAGCATAGTGGATATAGTTGATCGTTCACACGTATTCACCTACGAAATCGCAGACTTCCTCGATTCCACCCTCGTTACCCCCAACAATCCTAACTAATTGATTTTGTTTGGCACCGATCGTGCACAGCTAGCCAGCGTCTCAATTGCCATTCGACAGGGGGACCCTGTGGCGAAAATTGTCAACGAGGAATTTTGCGCTATCTTTGTCAGAGAGTCATTTGAGTCTCAGGGGCATAAGTCTCGGCGGGACGATCAGAAACAGGCAGGAGGAGGGTGCATGGCGAACATTTTCATCAAAACATCTGTGGTGGCTGCACTGATGATGACCTGTGTCGGTACGACCGGTCCCGCATTGGCCAATACTGAGGTGGAAACGGCCGAGTTGCTCATCAAGCTCGTGCAGGTAGGGCGCGGTCTCATTTCTGAACACCAGGCGACGATCAACGATGCCAGCAAAGGCGATAAAGGTTTTACCGGCGACTATGTCGCCAATCAAGTGGTCGATCGCTTTCGAAAAGCGACGAAAATCGATCTGAGCCGTCCAAACAGCACGCCACAGGCGCCGCTATTCATCGCCATGATCGAGTCGGAGAAGGAAGTCATCGACGAGGCTCAGCCGGTCATCAACAAGAAAGATGTGGGATTTAAAGGCATTATTCCCGCCGTTTTTGCCCGCAAGACTGGAGAACGCTTCTATCGTAAAACCGGGATTCGCGTGAAGTTGACGGGCACCGACTATCGGTTCCCGGGCAACCGGCCGGACGATTTCGAGTCCGAAGTGCTCCGGATTTTTGCCGACACGCGCCATCCCAAGGGCCAACCCTACAGCAAGACCACGATGCTCGACGGGAAGCCGGTGCTGCGAATGATGGATCCTGAGTATGCCGCGCCCACCTGCCTGGGGTGCCACGGAAATCCCAAAGGGGAGCGCGACATTACCGGTGCCAAGAAAGAAGGCTGGCATGAGGGCGACTTGGCCGGCGCCATCAGCATCGTGATTCCCATGCGGTAACTATCGGTCTGAACTCGGCAATAGAGACATCTCGCACATTTACTTGGTTTAAAGGGGAGGATGCATTTATGAGCAAGATCGTTGTCGTCGATGATTCCTATGCTGAACTGCAGTTGATCGAGGGTTATCTGAAATCTGCCAACCATACGGTCGTGTCGTATCCCAACACGGACAAATTGGAAGATAAGCTGGCGGTGGATAAACCGGATCTAATCGTCCTGGATGTCGTGATGCCTGGGCGCAATGGGTTCCAAACCTGCCGTGACCTTAAGGGAGACGACCGGTTCAAGGGCATTCCCATTGTGCTCTGCACCTCGAAAGGGCAGGAAAGCGACAAGTTCTGGGGCCAGCAGCAGGGTGCGAACGGTTACGTCGTGAAGCCGTTCAAAGCAGAAGATTTGGTAGCGGCCGTGAAACGGGCGCTGAACTAACTCATGAGTGACGTCCCGACGACCCACTCCCAACCGCTTGAATCATCCTCGGCTCCCGGACCATCTCGTCCATCGAGACTCTCCGGTGCGGCGACCGAAGGGACCTCCCGCATGTGCGTCTTGACGCTGGGCGGAGAACCCTTCGCCATTGATCTCCGCCATGTCAGCGAAGTCTTCGAGGTGGAATCCGTGACCGTCGTTCCGGGCATGCCCAGTCTGCTCACGGGGGTCACCAATCTTCGAGGCACAGTCGTGTCTCTAATCGATCTACGAGGGATGCTTGGTCTGACGATGGACCATGCCGCGCTTCCTTTCGCGGTGGTGATTCGTCAGGGCGCAAGACAAATCGGCCTGCTTGTCGATCACGTCCCTGAGATTCATACCGTCGCTCGCGAGCACCTGCTGCCGGCCATGCAAGCCGGACCAGCCGGCGCACGCCCCTGTGTGTCGGCCGTCCTCCGACTGGACGAGCGTCTGGGAGGAGTGTTGGAGGTTTCGCAAGTGTTTGCACAAGTCGACGGAGGCAGTACTGCATTGTCGGCGGCGTAAGAAGCAATGATGTGAGTCTTCGCGAGCGCGCGTCACCGGAGATTGTGCGACCGGCCGCCGAACGTTGAGGGATGCAGCGAACAAGGAGGAGCGCACCATGATCGGGCAAGGCGTCAAGAATCGATTCCAAGACATGAAAACCCAGACGAAACTGCTGGTCAGTTTCGGTCTCGTGAGCGTCATCATTATGATGATGGCCAGTGTCGGTGTCTTCACACTGCGTCAGCTCAGCAGCCAATCACAAACGGTGTACGCCGACTATACAGTGCCGCTGGCCGAATTCGCTCAGATGGGAACGGCGCTGACCAAGCATCACCAAATTTTGCTGGACGTTGCGTCGGCCACGAAACAAGCCGATTTCGCTCAAGACGTGACCAAACTTCCCCCGCTGAAGGCAGAGATCGAGAAGGTATTGAACAACTACAAGAGCACGACCCTCCGCGCGTCGCGTTCCGGCCGTGACGAGGCGAGAGATCTGACGCTGTTTGAGCCGGCTTTGAAGAAATATTTCCAAGACGCAGATGGCGCCCTCAGCGCGATGGCAGATAGCTTTGACCGCAATGTGTTGTCATCTGGACAGGCTGAACAAATGCGGGCACTTGGCGTCTTGGCGTTAACCGTTAACCTGACGCCGTCTTTTGAAGGTGCCGTCAAGCGCCACAATGAGCAGGTCAGCAGCATTGAAGCGGTCGCGAAGGATCTGAACGACGACGCGCAGACGCTGGCCTCTACCGGTACGTTTATTCTGGTCGTCGGCGGTCTGGTCGCCGTGGCGCTCGGAATTTTCGTCGGATATGTTCTGGCAACCTTCCTGTCACGCGGTATCACACACATTGCCAACGTCGCGACTCAGGCCGCCGGTGGCAATCTGCAAGCCCGTGCAAAAATTCAGTCCCACGATGAGTTGGGCCAAATGGCCACGGCCTTCAACTCCATGCTCGACCGTATTACGACCCTCGTGTCCACCGAGGAAGAACGCGACACCATGCAGAAACGCCTCATGCAGTTTCTTGTGCTCGTGTCTGAAGTTGGTAAAGGAGACCTGACGAAACGAGGTGAAGTAACGGCGGATATGTTCGGTAACCTCGCGGATGGTTTCAACCTCATGATCGCGCGGTTCGGGCAATTGTTGAAGCAGGTGCGTGAAGCCGCTGATCGTGTGAACAAGTCGGCCGGTACGTTGCGGGATTCGGCCGGTCAGATGTCCGGCACGGCGAGGACGCAGGCGGAAGAGTCCGTCCGTACCCTCGGCGCCGTTGAACAACTGGCCGCTGGTATGCGTCAAGTGGCGACGACCGCGGGCGCGTCTTCCGATTCCGCCAAACAGGTGCTTTCGGCGACGGAACGAGGCAACGTGGCCGTGCAAGAGACCGTGCGGGACATGCAGAGCATTCGGTCTGCGGTGCAACGTATGTCCAAACAGGTGAAAGGTTTGGGTGATCGTTCACTCGAAATTTCCCAGATCGTATCGACGATTCGAGATATCGCGAACCAAACCAACTTGCTCGCGCTCAACGCCGCCATCGAGGCGGCCGGCGCTGGTGAGGCCGGCGCGCGATTCGCCGTCGTCGCCGACCAGGTCCGGAAGTTGGCGGAAAGTTCCACGCAGGCTACACGCGAAATTGCCGACCTCGTGAAAGTGATTCAGACGGAAACGCAGGACGCGGTCGTTGCGATGGAACATGAAACCCAGGCGGTGGAAGCAGGCTCCGCATCGGCCCTTCGAACCGGTGACGTGTTCGCGGAAATTTCCGACATTGCTAAGCGGTCGTCTGAGCTGGCGCAGAACATCGCGAGTGCGGCATCGGAACAGACCGCATCGACGGAAAAGGTCGGTCGAGCTATTAAGGAGTTCACCGGCGGCGCCGTGGCGACGCAGAAGCAGACAGACTCAACACGACTCACGATCGAGGACATGGCGAAATTGGCCGAGGGCCTCAACTCGTCGGTCGCGCAGTTCAAACTTGCGTAGGGCACCTCTTGAAGAGCGGTCCTGAATGTCCGCTCGGATTTTGAGTGGGTCAATGAGCTCTGACTTTGATCGCGATCAGCTGTTGGACATTTTCGTCGCCGAAGCCGGCGACGATATGAAACGGTTCTGGGAGGCGTTGCATCCGAAGGGGAAGGCGCATCCGGAACCGGACGAAGTGGCCGAGTTTCATACAGTCGGCCACAAGTTGAAAGGCGCGGCACTGTTGTATGGATTTTCCGGCCTTGGCCAACTAGGGGCATTGCTCGAAGAGACGCTGGAGCACGTGCAGGAGATTCCTGCCGAACGATGGCCTGAAGTCCTTCAATTGCTTCGGGACATCGTGGCTTCCTTTCGAAATCAAGTGGAGCGAATCGGACGCGGCGCCGGCGAGGACCCATCCGTTGTCGAGGATTTTGTCCGGCGACGCGGTGAATGTATACCCCTTGATTCTGCTGAAGTGTCAGCGGACTCAGCTGGATCCTCGAATGAAGTGACGGAAGACTACCTGATCCCTGAGCTCGACGACGAAGTTCTCTCATACTTTTCCCCGGAGGCCGAAGAGTATCTCAATACCATCCAGACGCTGCTGCAACGTTTGGAAGCGGACACGAATGATCCCGAGACGATTCATCAATTGTATCGGGTTGCGCACACGCTCAAGGGGTCGGCCTATACCGTCGGGTTTCAGGTGGTGGGAGACATCGCCCATCCGATCGAAGCCTGCATGATTGCCGTTCGAGAAGGGCATGCGGCCATCGCTCCGCACTGGATTACCGTGATCCGGCATGCTGTGCAGATGATGCGCGCCCTGATGGCGCGAGAGGCTGGGTCGATGGCCCGCTTGCAGCAAGAGGTTCCTCGTATCAAAACGTTACTTCGAGAGTTGGAGGACGGCACGAGTCAAGCTTCGGCAGAAATACCTGCATCTCATCACCTTCAGACGCCGCCATCGCACGAGGTGATGCCGGCCGCCACGCCCGTGGCTCACTCAGCTGCACAATCCATGGGCACGTCTCAGCCAAGCGTGCTGGCAGAAGCCTATCTTATTCCAAACCTTGACGCCGAAGTGATGTCCTACTTCGCACCCGAAGCGCAGGAGTATTTGGAGAGCTTAGAGGCTGACCTGTTGCGCGTGGACAAGGATGCAGCCGATCCCGAGACGATTCATCAACTGTTCCGGACGGCTCACACGCTTAAGGGATCCGCTTATACCGTAGGATTCCAGGCCATCGGTGATTTAACGCATCATATTGAAGACTTCATGGGCGCTGTTCGCGAGGGGCAGCTTCAACTAATGCCCGGTCACACCGACGTGCTGTTGCGCGCGATCGATGTCATTCGTGCCCTCATGCGACGAGATCCGTCGCTGCTGGGGCGTACACGCCAACGATTTTCAGCCTCGCTGCAGGAGTTGAAGCAACTGGGGCAGGTCCCATCGGCAGACGACGTTACACCAACGATTACGCCAATGAGCACCGAGGTCTCACCCGCTGAAGATGTGAGTGAGGCCGTTGGGGTCGAATCGACCAGAGGCGGAGAGGGGAAGACCGGCGAAGAGCGGGAGGTCATCCGAGTCAGCCGTGAGCGCTTGGAGCGCCTGCTGAATCTGGTGGGTGAGTTGGTCATCGATCGCGGACGACTGGAGCAGCGGCTCCGGACGCTGGATCAACTGGCTTCCCAAGTCGCGGCCAACAAGAGCCGGTTGATCGATGCGGTTCGAACATTTGAGGACAAGCATACCTTCTCTTTTCAACCGTCGCCTACGTCACCTGGGGAAGAGCTGCCGCAATCCCTTCCTGCGGGCGGTGACTTCGGGAGCCTGGAGTTCGACAAGTACGATGACTTCAACATTTTGGCGCGACGCATCAGCGAGGTGACGGCAGATATCACCGAATCTATGTCGCAGTTGACCGGATCGATACACCGCGCTCAAGACGACATGGGGCAGCTGCAGCAATTGACGTTGGGCATGCGTGACGAAATCGCCCGTGCTCGAATGGTGCCGATCGGGACGCCCTTTACGCGGTTCCGTCGTGCGGCGCGAGAGATGGCGCGTGCCACAGGCAAGGAAGTCAATTTGGTCACGTCCGGTGAGCACACGGAAATCGACACCGGCGTCGTCGAGCGGCTTGTCGACCCTCTGGTCCATTTGGTGAGGAACGCGGTCTACCACGGGATTGAGCTTGCAGGCACGCGTCTTAGTCAGGGGAAACCGGCGGTCGGTACGATTTATCTTCACGCGGCACACCGAGGAAATTCGGTGCTGATCGAAGTGGAAGATGATGGCGCGGGTCTCGATATCGCGAAGATCAGGGCCAAAGCCATCAAGCTGGGACTCGTGAGGCCGGATGTGGCGGACTCATTACCCGAAAGTGAAGTCATTAAATTTATCTTCCTGCCCGGCTTCTCCACCGCGGACAGCGTCGGTGATCAAGCGGGTCGGGGCGTCGGCATGGACGTGGTCAAGCGTGTCATCGAGACGATGAACGGCCACATTGAAGTGGAATCGGTACAGGGGCTGGGTACGAAGTTTACGATGCATCTCCCGCTCACGCTCTTGATCGCGACCGCCTTGCTCGTGCGAGTCGACAAGGATCGCTACGCGATTCCGCTCCCCAGTGTGCGAGAGGTGACGATGTCGACCGCGTCGTCGATCCAACAGATGGGTGATCGTTCGGTGATGCAGATCGGCGACGAAGCCATTGAGGTATTTCCGTTGGAGAGTCTCATTCGTCGGGAGTCAGGCTCCATAGATGGGTCCAAGCCGGTGGTGATCGTTCGGACATCGACCGGGGCGCTCGGCTGTGCCGTCGATGAGTTGCTGGGTCGGCAAGAAATTGTCATCAAGTCGCTAGGGGCGCTGAAGCCATACGAGCGTTCGGTATTCGGGGGGGCTACGATCGATCCCGAAGGACGCATCGTGCTGGTATTGGATGTGAGTCGGCTGACGACACGTGAGTATCATGAAGCGATGCCGACAAGACAGAGCGGTGTTGCCTCCTCCATGCTCGACGAAGCCACTCAGACTGCTCCAGCGCAACTGCCGGAGAAACGTTTGCCGCTGCTGCTGATCGACGACTCGCTCAGCATCCGAAAATTCGTGGGACGCATGCTCGAAGCGGCTGGGTATACCGTCGATACGGCAACGGACGGAGAGGAAGGATGCCGTAAAGCATTGATGCAGACGTACCAACTCATTATCACTGATCTCGAAATGCCGAAGTTGAATGGGTACGAAGTGATTCAAGCCCTTCGGGCAAGGCCACAGACGCAAACGACCCCGATTCTGGTGATGACCACACGGGCGGGTGAAAAGCACCGCCAAATGGCTGTCAGTGTGGGCGCGTCTGGCTATATTGCCAAGCCGGTAGAAGAACGGGCCCTGATTCAAGAAATTCAGAGATGGACGGGTCGTGAAGCCGGCGTGAGACAATAGGAATGTTGTGCTGATTTTCTGTTTCCCTGGCAGAATGAAGGTGAACCATGGGCCTCCGAGGACATAAGATTACCGCTACGTCGGGCGGACAGACGGTCAGGTTCTTGGTGGTGCTCATCGGATCTACGCATGTTGCGTTTCCTGCTCACTGGGTCCGCGGCATCATTACGCTTGCCGAAGCAGGGGCTGAGGAACTCGTCACCTGGGCCAACTCCTGTTATGAGAGGACCGATCTAGCCGGCCGGCTGACCATCGGAACACCGATTCCAACTGCTGAGACACGCATCGTTCTGTACGGCAATGACCAGCGCTCTCGATCATTTATGGTAG
>JBDTWG010000110.1:0-10166 GCA_040006855.1 Nitrospira sp. | reverse complement strand
GCCATTTTATCACGCGTCTGGCGGACCACTTTGAGCGTCTTGCTGACACGCCAATCGGTGCGAATGACCAACCAGTCCAGGAGGCAAGGCAGAACTTCAAAGAACCGGGACGGTCCGTACGTGTACCGTAATTGATTCTCGTGGTTGAGTACCTGCGCCGCCGTAATCGAGCGCCAGACTTTATTCTCGTCGTAAAAGGTCCAGGCAAGATTGAGGAAGGCAGGATCTGTCGAATTCGTGTGGGTGGAAGAAGCTTTATTCCAGTCTGACCAGATTTTATCCACGTTGGAATGGTGGGCGTAAAAGATGGGATCTTTGCCTGCCGAATCGAAGAATCCCATGTCGCCGCCCACGTCGACGTGCACCGAGCCGTGTGGCGCCCCTTCAGGAATGCCGCTCCCTCCCGCGGTCCCGCCGAATTCCGCGAAGGTCCCGGCCGTGAGCGCCGCTTCCATCACTGAATCTCCCACATCCTCGTCTGGAATTTCGTCGGTCGGGCTCATCACTCGCGTTCCGTTCCAAAGCGGATTGCTGTTGTCGTTCGGCGACGTATAACCAGCCGGCATTGCGCGATGGGCCGGACTGTCCCAATCCCAATAGGGGAGCCGGAAGTTCATGTCGCCTATGAGTTTGCCGAGAATGCGCTCGTGAAAATACAGATAGGCCCGGTGCCAGGCGAAAAACTGCCAGGAGAAGTGCACATGCGTGCCTTCACCGCAATACCAACAGTGGATGTTCGCCTGGCGCTTGAATCCTCGCGGATCGCTGGGATCACTCGTATCCAATGCGCGCATGGCCTGATAGGCTTCTTTAAGTTTCTTGAGTTCATCCGCACTGAGGGTTGAGGCGGGGCGCCGGGGAAGGATCATGCGGCAATCCTTGCGCCAGCGTTTCGCGGTCCCAGGGTTGCCTGGCGGTTCGCAGACAGCCAAGGCGGATTGAGGCAACGCCAGTCCTCCGAACAGGCTGAAGCTGAGCGCCCCGGCACCCAACCCGAGTTGCTGAAGAAACTTCCTGCGCGACGGCAGGGGTGGAATCACACTCTCTTCAGGGCTAAACATGACTCACCTCCTCTGTTATTGGTCCGAGACCGATCGTCTCCGCTTCGTCAAAATCTGTGTCACCCGATCGCTGTATTCACGCCGGTTACATCAATAAACGTGCCGGGAAGAAAGTGGGAGAAGTCTTTCGTCTCTTTGAAATTGTCACGCCGATTGCGTGAACATGAAATGTCGCGTAGAAGGATCGTATCTGATGGGATACAAAATGAACGAAATGGATACATTTGGGCGTGTGTTGTTCCCATGCATCTCGTTCTCAGACCTGTTGGGTGACAGTTGTCTCCTCAACGTCTAGCTTGTCGTCACCAAGCAAGGAGAGGGTCATGTCCGAACATCTTCCTCCAGGTGTCTTCATCCAAGAGAGCAATCCAGGGAATCAGCCCATTGAAGCTGCAGCCACGAGTACGGTCGGCTTCCTTGGCATAGCCGAGCGAGGCCCAACGGCACCGACTCTCCTCACCAGCTTCAACGAGTATCACGGGACATTCGGCGGCTATGTGCTCGATGGGACCCAGGATCGCTATTTAACCTATGCGATCGAGGGCTATTTTCTGAATGGCGGTCGGCGCTGTTACGTCCAGCGAGTTGTTGCGAAGGGAGCCACCACGGCCGTCACAACCCTCGACGCGAAACTCAAGGTCGCCGCTCTAGGATCTGGGCTATGGGGAAACAGGGTGGCTGTCGGGGTCGCCCCGTCGGCACTCACCCAATTTTTTAGGCTCACGGTGCGTTTTTGGGCGCCGGGAGTACCATGGTCAGACGAACCGACAGTTCAGGAGGCCTACGACAATCTGTCGACAGACGAAGCTTCGACAGATTTCTACGAAAAGCGAGTCAATGGTGCGTCTCGACTCGTGACGATTGCAAGAACCGACGTCGGCGGGCGTCCGGCAGATGTCACCTCAGTCTGGCTAACTGGTGGAAGCGATGGGCAGGCCTACGCCGAGAACGACTTCACAGCTGCCCTGGATTGTTTCGCGAAGCTGAAGGACATCACCATGTTGTGTTGTCCTGAGGAGAGTCTGGTTCCCCGCATCACAGGGCAGATTCTGGATCAATGCGAACTTCTGAAGGATCGTTTCGCCATTCTTCAAGCCCCATTGTTGGTCCGCGACCTCATGGCGCATCGGCCTCCGCGTGATTCACGCTATGGCGCCTACTACCTGCCATGGCTACGCATTCGACATGCCGAAACTGGAACGGAGAAACTGATTCCACCGGGAGGGCATATCGCAGGCATCTATGCCAGGGTGGACCGTGAGCGAGGGGCACACAAAGCTCCGGCCAATGAGGCTGTTCGCGGTTTGCTGACAGACCCGCTCGACCCTGCTCGAGGATTGGCTGTTCTAGTCACTACGGCGCAACAGGAGGGGCTTAACTCGCGGGGTGTCAACGTGCTTCGATATTTTCCTGGAAGGGGATCTCTGTTGTGGGGGGCGAGGACGATGGCCTCCGACCCCGAGTGGAAGTATGTGAATGTCCGGCGTCTGGTCATCTTTATAGAAGCTTCTATGAAGAAGGGCACGCGCTGGGTGGTCTTTGAACCCAACGATGAAGCCTTGTGGGCACGTGTGCGCAGCAGCGTCAGCAACTTTCTCACGGGGTTGTGGAAAGACGGTATGCTTCAGGGACAGAAACCGGAGCAGGCTTTCTTTGTCAAATGCGATCGAACGACGATGACGCAATCCGATCTCGATCAGGGCAGGTTGGTCATGGTGATCGGAATTGCCCCGATCAAGCCGGCTGAATTCGTCATTTTCAAAATCGGGCAGTGGGCCGGCGGTTCCGAAGTGACTGACTGAGGTTTGCCCTGCCATAGTGAGGCAGCGCCGAGTTTCGTGACGGCCCGGGTTTTGCTCTGAGGCATCAGGTCGCCTCCAGCCTTGCAATCACCATGATGGACCACTAGACTTCTCTGTAAGGGATCGCACTAGGTCCAGAGTCATTGTTCCCGCTCAACCAGGAATAGAAAGGAGCTGCTATGGGTTTATTCGGCACAATTTTGGAGAAGCTCGGGTTGGGCAAGTCCACTGCACAGGCTGCGCCACAGCCGGCCCCGGCGGCCGCTCCCACAGCGCCTCAACCCGCAGCCGCTTCCAAGGCGATGGCTGCGGTGGATGTCGTGGCCAAGCTCGAAGGTCTCGCGGCCGCGAACAAAGAAAAGCTGAACTGGAAAACCTCGATCGTGGATCTCCTTAAACTTCTGGGTCTCGACAGCAGTCTTGCTGCCCGCAAGGGGCTGGCTACCGAACTCGACTGTCCCGCAGAGAAGATGGAGGATTCCGCGCAGATGAATATGTGGTTGCACAAGACCGTGTTGCAGAAGTTGGCCGCGAACGGGGGCAACATTCCGAAGGACCTGTTGAGTTAGTCGGAGCGAAATCAGGAAGTGGCTGAGCAGAGTCTCGTGGTACTCTGCTCAGTTGGAGTCAATTGGCGAGAGCAAGCAGCTGTGCTCCTTCCTGATCCCTGACCCATTCCATGTTCGACGTCATCCTTTTTCAGCCTGAAATTCCTCCAAACACCGGCAACATCATCCGGCTTTGCGCCAACACGGGCGCCAGACTCCACCTCGTCAAACCTCTGGGATTTACGCTGGAGGATAAACAGTTGCTACGTGCAGGGCTCGACTATCACGAATTCGCCACGCTGGTCGTTCATGAGAGTTGGGGAGCATGCGTGGAACAGATCAAGGAACGCCGTCTGTTTGCCGTCTCCACGAAAGGCACGCAACGCTACGATTTAGTGAACTATGCCGAGGGCGATGCCTTTGTATTCGGTCCGGAAAGCCGAGGATTGCCGGCGGAGATTCTTGGAAGTGTCTCCGAGCAGCAGCGGATTCGTGTGCCCATGGTACCTGGCAGCCGTAGTCTCAATCTCTCCAATACGGTAGCGGTGGTCATCTACGAAGCCTGGCGACAGGTCGAGTTTGGAAAGTCCGGGTAGGGAAACGAAGAGCACATAGCCTACGGCTCCCTATTGGTAAGGCGCCGGTTCTGCCCCTGGGCTCAACATCTTTGGGCTGATCGCGCTCGCACGAAAACTCTTCGAGCCATTCGATATACTGATACTCAACCTGCCTTCGTCGCTCTTTGGAGTCTTCCCGGCCTCCGTGTCAACGGGACGTATCCGAGCACTTTCCATGTGACCGATTAGCGCCAGGCTCTTTTTTCAGGGCCGTATAGAGAGACGGTGAATGAAGCGAGAAAAGCGCCGGCGGATGTTTAACCATCCTGTGAGAGTCATTGAACCGATCGATCCAATCATCTCATGGCTGTGACCATACCATTTGTGGTGTTTGCTCTCTTGATCCTCACCGGCGCGCGCAGGTCGGAGGGGTATCGAGTTGCTTTTCTTCTGGCAGCCCTGTGGTGGGGTGCCTTGGTGACCGGTACTACTGAAGGACTGAGTGCATTCGAGTCTTTCACCCCGCTGGGAGTAGGAATAGCCTGGACTCTGGTCGGCGCTCTCCTGGCAGGATATCTCCTGCTGTACCGTAAGGGATCCCCGCCGTTCATACCTATCGGTCCGGCTGACATTCGGTCATTCATGCGATCCGCTGACGGCCTGCTCATCAGCGCGTTGGTGGTAATGGGTTGTGTCATCGGGCTGATTGCCGTGATCGCACCCCCGACAAATGTAGATTCCATGAGCTATCACATGGCCAGGGTGCGTCATTGGATCGAGCAGCGAAGCGTGGCGCATTATCCCACTCACATCACCCGGCAGCTGTTTTCCAACCCTTGGGCTGAGTTTACGATTGCGCATCTGCTTCTCCTCACGGGGACCGATCGGTTGGCCAATGGCGTTCAATGGTTCAGCATGGTCGGCAGCCTGGTCGCAGTCTCTCTGATCGCTTCCCGCCTCGGTGCCGACAAACAGGGAGAGGTGATGGCCGCGGTTGTGGCGGCGACGATCCCCATGGGGATTCTCCAAGCGTCGAGCACTCAGAACGATTACGCCACGGCCTTTTGGCTGCTCTGCTTCTGTTATGTTGTCCTGCGAATCAGAGACGCGTCGCAGGTGACAGGCCCACCCTGGGCATGGGTCATCTGTCTGGGATTGAGTTTGGGCCTGGCCATTCTGACCAAAGGCACGGTCTATCTATTCGCGTTTCCGTTTCTCTGCTGGATCACGTGGTTCCTGCTGCGTCGGCGGTCATGGCGAGCCCTGCCGATCCTGGGCGTCGTTGCCGGCTTGGTAATCGTTCTGAATATCGGGCATGGGATACGAAATTGGAGCGTCTTTCATTCGATCTCCGGGCCGGAGGAAATGAGCAAGGCGTTCGTCAACGAGACCTTCACGAACCCGGTCCTGTTCCTCTCCAATGTGGCGAGGAACCTCTCGATAGAGCTCTCGACGAGTAACGCAGACGTAAACTATTATCTCAGAGCAGTGGTGCGCAATGGCCTGCGTCTCATCGGCGCTGACCTCAATGATCCACGCGCAACCTATCCCGGGCTGAACTATTACCTCAGTACACAACAAACGCAAGAAGACTGGGCCGGGAACCCTCTCCACCTTTTGCTCATCCTTTCAGCCGGTGCGGTCTTAGTCGTGGCCCGCCACCGTACCAACCAGGAGACAGCCCGAAAATACGCGCTGGCGCTCTTGGCCGCGTTCGCCCTGTTCTGCCTTTGCACCAAATGGCAAGTGTGGCACAACCGGCTCCTCCTTCCGCTCTTGCTTCTTGGTGCCCCATTGGTCGCCGCAGCCTTCTCGCGGCTCATTTCTGGGCCCTATCGTCTCGGAGTCGCGGTGGTTCTCCTCGTTTCGTCAGTGCCTGCTCTCTTCGCAAATGAAAGTCGTCCGCTCGTGGGACAGCACAGCATTCTGACGACCGCCCGCATCGACCAGTACTTCTCAGGGCGCAAGGAAGTGGGACCGGTCTATCACCAAGCGGTCGACCTTACGCTACGCGAGAACTGCACCGATATCGGTTTGTGGGCAGACTGGGACAGTTTTGAGTATCCCTTGTGGGTGTTGCTGGATCAGACCGGGAGACGCTACCGGATCAGTCACGTGCTCGTGAACAATGAGTCCGGTGGATTGGGATTCACCAGAGGTCCGGTGCCCCCCTCGCCATGCGCCATCTTCATGATGGCTCGACGTGAGGTTCCTGAGCCCATCAGGGTCATCGACGTGCCTCCTCGACCAGAGCGTCCTGAGACGATCACACTCCACGGCCGCGTCTTTCATCCAGTCTTGCAATCAGACCTCATGAATGTATACGGTGTGCAGAGCATGCCTGAAATCTCTTCTTCCCCCCAGTCCAACGAATGAGCCATCAACGCATCACCAGAGGGTATGGCGTCCTCGAAGGATTTCTAGCGCAGCAGCGCAGCCGTGTGGCGAATGCACTCATTCCGGCTTCTTTGCGAGCCGGGCGTCTGCTTGATATCGGCTGTGGAGCATATCCCTTGTTCCTCACTCAGACTCGCTTCGCACGCAAGTTCGGACTCGACAAGCACGTCGCGACACTCGCCGCCTCGCTCGATCGGGACGGTCATTCGACATTGCAGTTGATTCGTTACGATGTCGAGCACGGAGGACACCTGCCGTTCCGCGATGATCGATTTTCTGTGGTGACGATGCTCGCGGTATTTGAACACATCGAAATCATTCGTCTGGTGGCCCTTCTGAGCGAGGTGAGAAGAATTCTGCAGCCGGGAGGGCGATTGGTCCTGACGACGCCGACCAAGATTGCGCATTCCCTATTGAGAGGAATGGCGAAGGCGTATCTGGTGAGCCCGATTGAAATCGCCGAACACAAGACCTGCCTGTCGCTCGCTGAGATCCTTCATGTCATTGAACAGGCAGGATTCGCTTCCAGCCATGCAGCGCATGGGTATTTCGAACTGTATCTCAATCACTGGCTGAGTGTGGTCAAGGGTGGGGCTTCCGGTGGCGCCTCTGCGACGTCGTCTTCCCTTTTGTCAGTCCGTGAAAAGGGAGTGTGAACGCCATGGATGTCTCCATCGTGATGCCGGTCTATAACGAGCGGGAGGCCATTCGTGAAAGCCTTGGTCGAGTCCTGGAGACGGGCATACCCGGTGAAATTATTATTGTGGATGATGGCTCGGTGGATGGAACAAGAGAGGTGTTGAAGGACATCGAACAGACACACGACGATGCCTGTGTGCTGAAAGTGGTGTATCAGCTGAAAAATCAGGGGAAAGGAGCGGCCGTGCGTCGAGGATTCCAAGAGGTCAGCAGCTCCATCGTCATCATCCAGGACGCGGATCTGGAATACAATCCGAGTGAATATATGACCTTGATCACCCCGATCTTGGAAGACAAAGCGGACGTGGTGTATGGGTCGCGATTCCTCGGAGGCCCTCACCGCGTCCTGTATTTTTGGCATGCGCTGGGGAATAAATTATTGACGCTTGTCTCCAATATGTTTACCAATGTGAACCTCTCGGATATGGAAACCGGATACAAGGCCTTTCACCGTTCGGTGCTTGAGAGGGTCCATTTCGTATCGGACCGGTTTGGATTCGAGCCGGAGTTTACCGTGAAAGTCGCAAAGGCCGGATTCCGGATCTATGAGGTGCCCATCTCCTATGAAGGCCGCACCTATGCCGAGGGCAAGAAGATCAATTGGAAAGATGGCGTTGCCGCCTTCTGGTGGATCGTCAAATTCTCACTGCAGAAGTAAGCTCAGCCCTTCTCCCTTTTCATGGACCTCCCGGGGATCTCCGTTGCGGGTCCCGCACGCCGTTCGTCCAGACTCTGCTCCGCGTTTTCCTAAGCGTTTCTCATGAGGTCGTGTGGTGACTCGTGGGCGTCCTTTCCATAGGTCCAGTAGATTGATAGGGTCTAGTCAGCAGCTTATCCGTTGCACGGAACGTCCTGAGTGGATACTCACGGACATTTCCCGTAGACTGACATGCAATAGGGGGTCGGCGCTGCTCCCCAAGGGAGCGGCGCCGACTGGCTTGCTCGCGGAGAGCGACAGGCTTTCACAATTTTTGGAGTTAGGGTCGTCGGGACTCACTGGAGATACGCAATGAACGATCAAGAGAAGCAAGGGGCTGTCGCAATTCTCAACCGTATTATGGAACATGAATTGGCCGGTGTGGTGCGGTATACGCACTACGCGCTGATGATCTATGGTTACAATCGTATTCCGATCGTATCGTGGCTGAAGAGCAATGCCGACGAGAGCCTGGCCCATGCGCATAAAGCCGGCGAGCTGGTGACCCTGCTGGGCGGCCATCCTTCGCTGAAAATCGGCACGTTGCTGGAAACTCAGAAGCATGATGTGGGAGACATCCTTCGAGAGAGTTTGGATCATGAGAAAGCCGCCGTGGCATCGTATTACGAGCTACTGAAGCTGGCCGAGGGAAAATCAGTCCTGTTGGAAGAGTATGCGAGGGAGATGATCGTCGGTGAAGAACTGCATTTGGATGAAGTGAATAAAATGTTGCGCAAAGCGGGCGATGTTCAGGCATTTCACTCCTAACTGTTGAATCAGCCGGACGGTGAAATACTGTGTGTTCTGCCGGCCGGTTCGATTCGCTTCATCCTCTATGACGTTCACATCATTCTCGTCTATGCGCCAATACCGGCAGGAGCCTGCATCTCGTGAAGTCGCCGAGTGTTACTCTGGAGGACATGCGATTGTGTCCGGGCCTCTTGATGAGCCCGCAGGCGAAGGATCCGGAAACACTTTGACCTGCCTTGCTCTGCTTGAGGACAGTCTGGTAGGTTCATGCGTTGTTGCCAAGAGGCTCAATCCCTGAATGGAGGAAGACGACCATGGGAGAAGTTGATGCAGCCCCGGAAGTTGCCGCCAAGGTCATCGAAGATCTTACGGCGTTGGAGGTGGACCCTGATAAAGGTGAGCGTCTCTATAAGGCCGCGCTGGTGCAGTCCCAATCAGGCACAACCTATCGCATGTTGGCGAAGGTAGCCAAGACCGGAAAAGTCGATCTTGTCCATTACGGCTGTGAGCTTGATGCGGATGGAAAACCGACGACGAAGTGGAAGATCAGGCGCATTCTTGACCAAGCATCCGAACGGTTCGAGAAGGAGCTGGAGGCGATCAAGAAGGGCGTGGCGGACGATGGTGAGGTCGTGCAGGGCGCATGGGTGCACGACATGAGCGGCATACCGGAGGTGACGGCACAGGGCACGAGCTTGGACGAGTGGTCTCGGAACACGATCGCAGAGGTTCGTAAGAAACCGAGTTAGTCCAATGATGTGCCAGCGTGCCGGAGTTGAGTCGCCATTCAAAAGCTCATAACCGCGGATCCTGGTGAACATGGAGACGAGCCGTTCGCCGTCGGCGCCGAGGCAGTGATGACGACCGTCAATCGACGTTGTGCCTCCCGCAATGACCGCTCAACATCTTCCGGGGTCTTTCCTCGCGCCAGGAGAAAGCCGAGGTAGCGCGTTCCTTCCGGGAGCGGCACCAGTTCATCTCCCGGCTCTGCCGTAATCGTCAGTTCCTCGATCCCTGACACCGCCTTCGCCTCCCGCTGTCCCCGCACTTCATGGAGCCTGCCGCCATGCGGAATAGGGAGCATCATCACGCCTGTCGCCCGTTCTTGTCTGGTGAGTGGAGGCAGCGGCATCCGGAGCGCGTGACGGAGGATCACCTCCTCGAGCGACATGCCTGCGGCGAAGCTCAGCATTCTGGAACAGCGTCCCCCGATCGATCGCGCCGCCATTTCGATGACCCACACCCCGTTCTGATTTACCCGAAACTCCCCATGTACCGGTCCCTCTTGAAGGCCGAGCGCCTCAGCCGTTCGGCCGGCACAATCGACAATGGCCTGCTGCATCTCGGACGGGAGACGAGAGGGAGTTACATAGATCGTCTCCTCGAAGAAAGGGCCGTCGAGCGGGTCAGGTTTATCGAACATCGCCAAGGGCTGGAGCACCCCCTGTGAGAGTAATCCTTCCAGCGCAACTTCGACCCCAGACACGAAATCCTCGACGAGAATCCAGCGGGCTTGTTCGTCGACTGCCGTCAGGCCCAAGGTCGTGAGGAGCGCGCCCACCCGACGGAACGCCTGCATAAATTCCTCCTCGTTATTCGCGCGGATCACCCCGCAACTGGAGGAGAGGATCAGCGGCTTGAGGACGCAGGGATAG
>JBDTWG010000109.1:0-10189 GCA_040006855.1 Nitrospira sp. | reverse complement strand
ACTGGTGGCAATCGTTCCACAACCGGGAACTGACGCAGTTCATCGAACGCGCGCTCGCCCAAAACCACGACGTGCGCCGCGCTGTATCCCGTGTATTCGAAGGGCGAGCTTCCATTACGACCGCCGGCGCCGGACTCTATCCTCAGCTCAATGTGCAAGGCAGCTATACCAACCTCGCGATTTCAAAAAACACGCTGGCGGGATTGGGCCTCGCCACCGGCCAACAGCCGAAACCCCAGGTATTTGCGACGCCCGGCAGCAGTTTCGACCTCTGGAACGGCGCGGCTGATCTCCGCTGGGAGTTGGATGTCTGGGGCCGCATTCGACGCGGCTTGGAAGCCGCCTCCGCCGAATCCCAAGCTATCGAACAGGACGCCCGCGCGGTTGCGTTGACGTTGATCGGTGACGTCGGACAGGCGTACTTTCGCATTCGTGAATTGGACGAGCAAATCGAAATTGCTCAACGCGCCCTGACTTTGCGCCGGGACTCGCTCGAGATTATCTCGAAACGGGCATCGGTGGGGTTGGCCTCCGATCTCGACGTGAAACGGACGGAAGTCCTGGTGGCGGAAAGTGCCGGACAAATTCCTGATTTGACTCGCCTGCGCGCCATGGAAATGCACCGCCTTGAGGTCCTCACGGGGGCCTCCCCTGGCTCTATCCTCTTGCAACCGAAATCGTTGCGGACCGTGATCGTTCAGCCGGAGATTCCCGTGGGCCTCCCCTCGCAACTGTTGGAGCGGCGGCCTGATATTCTCCAGGCAGAGGCCACCCTCGTGGCTGCCAATGCCAGGATCGGCCAAGCTCGCGCCTATTTTTTCCCGACGCTCTCAATCACGGGCCAAGGGGGGCTACAGAGCGTCGAGTTCGCGAACTGGTTCACGGGAAACAGCGCCAACTATAGTATCGGCCCTTCTGTGACCTTGCCAATTTTCCTGGGAGGCACGAACGTGGCCCGGTTGGATGCTGCTGAATCGCGTTATCAGCAAATGTTGGAAAGTTACCAGCAAACCATTCTCCTCGCGTTTCGCGAAGTCGCGGATCTGCTGGTGTCGATTCAAGCGCGCGGTGAGCAACTGGCGCGCCAACGTGAGCAGGTGACTGCGGCCACCGCGGCCGTCGGCCTCGCAGATGTGCGATACCGCAAAGGATTGGTGAACTATCTCGATGTGCTCGATGCCCAGCGCACGATGCTCACGGCAGAAACGCAACTTGCCCAAACGGAGCGAGCCCGCCTCACCGACATGGTGGGACTCTACAAAGCCCTCGGAGGTGGATGGTCCACTCCAGCGGACGGTGTCGTTCTTCCCGCCTCGCAGAATTCAGCTGCACGGTAACGCCCAGTCGCACTTCCCTTTCTCGCCGGAGCCTGCGCGTCAATTGTGGAACAATCGGCTCGCAAGCTGGCCTTGCCGCCGCGGCAACACGGACTTTCAACTTGAATTTTTCGTTCGGATAGGGCTATCTGACAGAATGCGATCTACGGTTTCGTGCGAGAAGCGAACCAGACACCGGTGACGCCGTTCTCCTCATTCCCATTGCATACTCTTGGAAGGAGTCTCCATGCCAGATGGTGTCCGCGGCCACAACGTGGCACGCCCAATCACGTATATTTTTATCCTCCTCATGCTCGGACTGTTGCCGCCCTACGCCCATTCGTTGGCAGCTCCTCTGGGAAAACAGGCTCCCCAGCCCATGCCGGCCGACACCACTCCCGTAGTCGAGGAACAAATTCTTTCAACCACGGACAAGATTACCAAGCCGGTCGACACCGACGCAGAAGCCATGCGCCATAATGACCTTGGGGTCGCCTTTGTCTTCAAAGGAGATCTCGGACAGGCCATCGACGAATTCAAACATGCGCTTCGGCTCCAGGCGAACTATTTCGCCGCCCACCTCAACCTGGCAAACACCCTGTTGGACATAGGCAAACATGACGATGCCATCGCTGAATTCAAGGCCGCCTTACGTCTCAAACCCGACGACCTGAAGGCCCACAATGATCTGGGGGTCGCCCTGAAGGAGATGGGGGATCTTGGAGGCGCCATTGCCGAATTCAAGACGGTGTTGCGCCACCGTCCCAGCGATGTCAATGCGCACAACAACCTCGGCGTGACCCTCAAAAGTATGGGCGATCTCGATGGCGCTCTCGCAGAATATCGAACGGCAGCCAGCCTCCAACCAAACGACATCAATGCGCACTTCAACTTAGGCCTGGCCTTGATGGAGAAGGAGAATCCGGACGCCGCCATCGTCGAGTTCCGCACCGCTCTCCACCTGCGGCCAGACGACGCAAAAATCCGTCTCAACCTTGCCAACGCTTTGGCAGGCACAGGCCAGCGCATGGAAGCGGCCCAGGAATTGAGACAATACCTTCGGCTGGAACTCGACACCCCGGCAAATCGACGCTGGCTTGAACAGGCCGAGGCGAAGCTGCGTGAACTGGAGATGCCCCAATGATGACCATGGGTTGCCGCGGTCGAGTAGCGAATGGACTACCCTCCTAGACCAGCGTCACCGTGCCGAGAGAATTTTCTCATGACCCGCTCGCCGACAGCGCCCCGTTTAGTGTACAGTCCTCCACGCTTGAGACTGGATGGGGAACCATGATGATCACCCCTGAACCTATATCCGCAGCCAATCGCTTCATCTTTTTCGGAACCATGGTCGTGGCCGCTCTCGGAATGACAGCTCTTGGGTTCGATCTGTCCGATCCGGCGGAGCCAGAGCCGTCTCAAGCCCAACAGTGGAACTTCGATGGCGCCCCTCCCGGCTCGCTGCCGGGCTCGTTCGTCGTCGGCACCCTCTTCGATGGCCGGCCGGCTGGCGAGTGGAAAATCCTGATTACCGACCGTGCCAAGAGCGCCGCGCAAGTGCTCGCTCAAGTGTTGCCGAAGGGAACGGACCAAGCACACAAACTCCTCTTGATGGAAGGAACCGACAGCGCCAATATTGATCTCAATGTCTCTTATCTTGCGGTGGCCGGAAAAGCTGATCTCGGCGGGGGATTGGTGTGGCACGCGACCGATGACCGCAACTACTATCTCCTGCGGGCCAGCCTCGTGGAACAAAAGATTCGTCTGTATCGTGTAGTCAAGGGCGTGCAGCAGGTCGTCAAACAGATCGATTACGCGCTCCCAGCCTCGGGTTGGCATCAACTGCGAATCATCCAGCAAGGATGCGATATCAGAGCCCAGTACGACAATGCCACGCTCTTTCGTGTTTGCGACAGCACCCTCGTCAAGGGCCGGATCGGGCTTTGGACGAAGGCCGACGCCGTGACCTATTTTGACGACCTCGAGCTCAGACTTCTCAAGTGACCTTTCAATAGCCATTACTCACCGGCGCTCGCCTCTGCCTTCGGCAGTTTCGGCGTGTCTATCAGCCGCCGGAGCCATCTATGCGGCCGGTCTGTTCATCCGTCCCTTCATCATGGGAACAACACATCGTCTCCTGGCGGACAAGCTGCCGTCGGCGAAGGATATGGTGCGATCGTCGTAGGCTGTCGCCCACGATTGCGCAAAAAAATGGGGCAGCCACCCGAAGATGACTGCCCCGTTTGCTTATTCAAATGTAGTGGCTACCAGCGGTCGCGCTTGGCCCCACGATCGCCATAGCCTCCGCCGCCGCTCCGACCCGGTCCGCCACCAGTTCGTGGCTCTTGAGGCCGCGCTTCGTTGACCGTCAATGTCCGGCCACCCATATCCGTCCCGTTCAAAGCCGAGATCGCTTTCTGCGCCTCGTCCGAGGAGGTCATTTCGACAAATCCGAACCCTCTCGATTGGCCGGTAAACTTGTCCGTGATGATACGGGCTGACTCAACTGCCCCATGCACCGCGAACAGATCGCTCAACTGCTGCTCCGTCGCCGAATACGGCAACCCGCCAACGTAAATTTTGGAACCCATACGGGTCCTCCTCTTGGGTAATGATATTGTCCTGAACGAAGGAAAGAAAGGGAAAGGACGGGCCAAAGACGCGACGTAAGGGGCGACTTGGGTCTGGCTTTCGATTAGATCCTCGGGCAAGCCAACATCGATAGTGGACCTGAACTATTTCAACGCATCCCTCGCCAGGCCCCAGCGGGAGACGGGGCGGATCCTACCACGCGTCCACTCGCCATACAAGCCAGTAAATGAGCCCCCCGCCTGGTCGGCGCCCGCCATTCAGGGGTTCATCGGTTACCGATGTTCGGTCATAAACCAGCCGGCAATCGAGAGACGTTTGTGGTCTCCCGCCGTATGGTCCACACGGCACACGCGGTGGAACCGCGGCACCGTAAACATGACCAGCGACCCTGGCTTCGGCGCAATGCAATGCGTGATGACCAGGTCTGGTTTGCCGTCTTGGCGTGTGCCCACCGGCGCATAGATCATCAATTCGCCCCCCCAATCACATTCCCATTCCTCATGGAAATAGGTGACCAGCGCGAGACGTCGCAATGGAGCGGGCTTCCCGCCTGCGGGATGACCTTGATCCGTATCATCATGGGTGAGCAGGCAGTCGCCGGCGCCATAGGAATAATAACTGAACCCCAAATGCCGGCCGGTGATGTTGGGAAAGGACTCCACGTAGTCATGAATGCAGGGTATCTGCAACCGGCTCAGCAGCATCTGGCCTTGCGGTTGAGCGATTTCGGCCTTCGCCCAATTGCCGGAATTCGGAAAATCCTGCCGCACATGGGACAAATCTTGTAGCTGATTCCAATTGGCACGCTGCATCGCCCCTCGAACTTGACTGCGCTCCTCGGCGGACCAAAAGTTTTCGACGACCAGCACCGGCGTCTGGTGAAATGAGAACCCCTCGAGCTCGACTGCTGATCGCGATTGCTGGATGTGCCCTGATGTGATCTTCATATCTTTTTCCCTATCGGGCGGTGCGATCCCATATAACTACTCGCCCACTCGCACCAACGATCCTCGATCCTTACACACATTGAAGGTATGATGAAACCAGGCGATGACTGCCACGAGATACAGGAAATTCAACCCCGTGGCTAAGCCGAGACTGGCCAGGGGAGCCACGTGACTGGCCAAAAGACCTCGCATGCCCTCAAACACATGCGCAGCCGGATTCATCCATGCCACCCCTTTCAACCACGTCGGCAAGACATCCATGGGGTAGAACACGCAGGAGATCGGCTGAAACAAAAAGACCATGCTCCAGGCCAGCACCTCCGCCTCCTGTCCGAACCGCATGATGAGCGAGGTCGTCAGTACGCCGATGATCCATCCGGTCAACACGAGATTCACGATGAACGGCATGAGCCACAGGCCGAGCATGAAGACATTGTATCCATAGAAAAACCAGGCGCACCCAGACATCACGATCGACACCGCGGTGACTTTGAACAGACTCATCACCATGGTGGCGGCCAAAAATTCGCTCGGGGTGAGCGGACTGGCAAACAGGTTCATGAGGTTGCGCGCCCAAATTTCCTCCAGGAACGAAATGGCGATGCCCTGTTGCGATCGGAATAACACGTCCCACAGAATCAGCGCTCCGAGAAGAAATGTGACGACCGCCGGCATTTGGCCTTGAAAGGTCGCCAAATAGACCGTGATGAATCCCCACACCACCAAATCCAGAAACGGCCAATAGATGATTTCCATCATCCGCGGCAAGCTGCGCCGGTAGAGATACAAGTGCCGAATGACCAGGGCTGCGATACGATGATAGGTCATCTCCGGCTACAGTTGCTCCTCACAGGGCTTCTCGTGACAATGGCCGCACCCCTCCTGCGGTACACCAAGGAGTTGGTGCACCATCATGCGGCTCCCTTCGACAAGGGCCGGACCGATTCGGCGCCCATCTTCAAGCCGACCGAAACTCGCCACCACCAGAGCCAGCGGTACCCCCAGGAGTCCGATCTGCAAGGCGAAACTACTCAGCCTGGCTTGATCAATGAACCAGACCATGCCCAGCATCGACAAAGCCGCAATGGCGCTGCTGCTGAGACTACTGAGGAGTATCGCCCAGCCGCACGTCTGCCGCGCCAACCCAATGGTTCCAATAACCAGCCACAACAGTCCCCATAGAAGCATGAGGCTGAACCCACCGATGAGCAGCCCTACGCCGAAGGACAATCCCGCGTCAACCATGAGCGCCTGTCCTCCCTTTCAACGTTGAGAGCATAACCGTTACTGTTCGCGGGCCAGCTTGAGGAAGACCTCTTCCAGATCGGCCTGCCCAAACCGAGCGACAATGTCCTGGGCCGTGCCCTCGGCCACAATTTTTCCACGCTGCAAGAAGATAATACGATCCGACATTTCTTCCATCTCCCGCATGTTGTGCGAGGTGTAGAGAATACTGAGGCCGCTCGCGCGCCGCTCCTCCAGGAGAATCGCTCTAATTTTGTGCGCGATATCCGGGTCGAGGCTGGCAGTGGGTTCGTCCAAAAACAACACTTTAGGCTCCGTCAGCAACGCCTTCGCCAGGGTTAGCCTGGTCATTTGTCCGGAAGATAACTTGCGTGTGAGTTTGTGGCGCCACTCTTCCATCTCCAATTTCTTGACCATGTCGTCGATCCGGCCGGCAATGTTCGATAAGCCGTACAAACGGCCGATGACGGTGAGGTTCTCCTCCACCGTCAGCGCATAGGGCATCGAAATATAGGTGGAGGAAAAATTCACCTGTTGGAGAATCGCCCCTCGCTGGGTCTGCAAGTCTAATCCGAACATGTGGATCGAGCCGGAGGTCGGCGTAACCAACCCGAGCATCATCTGAAAGGTGGTAGTTTTCCCGGCGCCATTGGGGCCCAGCAGACCGAGGATCTCTCCTCGGTGGATATCGAAGGAGATGCCGTCCACGGCGGTGAACTCGCCGAAGCGTTTGGTCAGATTGCGGACTTCGACCACCGCGGAAGACATGAGACGCTCTTTCCCGTGGATTAAAACGACAAGAACTCTGTGAGCTTCTCAGGCAAATGGCACGTGTCGCACTTCCGGCTTAGCACCTTGCCATTGTACTCCGTTCTATTGTCGTGGCAGCGAAAACAGTCTGCCATGGCGCGCTTATGCAGCACAGAGCCCTCAGGATGCTCCGGTTTCCACGGCCGACTATCGGCCGCGACGTGCCCCCGTGGGATCACGATGGGATAGCCCTTAATCGGGCGCTCATGGACGACCGCCGCATGACAGGTCGTGCAACCCTCGCCTTGTCCTCTCGCGCCGAACGCCTCCATGTGTTTGCGATGGCTCATGATCAATCCCACATCTTTCACCGGTGGGGGTAGATCTCGAGTCGCGATCTCTGACAGGCGCAAAATGTTGCGATGGCACCCTAGGCACACAGCTGAATCGACCTGCGCCCGCAGATTGTGGGGCTCCGTCGGCGTGCCAAAAAGTGTAATGGCCACATCTCTCGTTCCATGCCAGGCCTTGTCGTGCAACCACCCGGCGACGCCTGGCCTGACATGACAGGCCACACACTCGACCTCTTTGTGGGACGATTGGAGCCAGCTCTCGTAGGCCGGTTTGATGGTGTGACAGCTGGCGCAGAACTTCGGATGATTGGTAAGAGGAACCGCCACTCCCCCCACAGCCACTGCGCCGGCCACGATCGCTCCGATCACAATGGCGGAAACTCTACGCATCGTCCCGTTGGGGTTTGGGGAAATGTCGAATGATCAAGGCCGCCACACCTGGTACATCATCGGGATCGAGCAGCGGCACCGATGTCTCGACCGGCTTGTTGGACACGACAGCCAGGAGGCCATCCTGCGAGACCGGCACCTCGCCGATTTGGTCCCGCACTACTACGATCTTAGGATACCCTTCGCTTCGCCAGCCTTCGGCAAGAATCAGATCATAGGAGGCATCCAGATAATGCTCACGCACCTCTTCGACATTCATATGATCTGGCACATCGGCAAACATCGCGAGGCTGCTTTTCGAAATGATGACGACCGCGCTGGCCCCCGCCTGCTTGTGTCGCCAGCTGTCTTTCCCCTCGGTATCCAAATCGAATCCATGGCCGGCGTGTTTGACCGTCGCCACCTTGTACCCAGCCCGAACTAATTCAGGGATCACACGCTCAATGAGCGTCGTCTTCCCGCTGTTTGATCGTCCGACGAACGCCAGAATAGGGACGGCCATGGGGAGTGTTCCTTTCGCGGTTCAACAGCAGGAGGGACGAGCGCCTGTCGACGGCAGCGGTGCCGCATGCTCCATCCACACCGAACCACTCAATAATTGCACGGTGACCGGATCGCCGGGATTCACCCGCTCCACCTCGACGGGAAGGTCGATGAGACAGTTGGCCTTCACCATGGAGGTCAGGATCCCGGATCCTTGATCACCGGTCGTCCGCACCTTAAAGACCCCGCCTTCCCGCCACAAAACGCCGCGAAGAAAGTGACGACGATCCGTACGTTTTGAAAACGTATCCTGAAACAGCGCCTCAACCAGCGGTCGCCCGTACCCCCGCAGTCCCGCCATCTTCAACATGGCAGGGCGGACCAATTGTTCGAACGTCACCATCGAAGAGACGGGATTCCCGGGCAGACCGAAGGCCAGCTTCCCTTGAATTTTTCCGAACGCGAGCGGTTGCCCCGGCCGGATGGCCAGCTTCCAGAAATTCATTTCTGCGCCCAAGTCCCGGAAGACCGCTTTCGTAAAATCATAGTCACCCATCGAGACCCCGCCCGACAGCACGAGGATGTCGGCGTTCAACCCGTGGGAGATTTTCTCTTTCAGCGCGGCGGGAGTGTCACGCGCAATCCCCAACAAAATTGGAATGCCTCCGGCCTCCTGCACCGCCGCGGCAATGCCATAGCTATTCGAATTGATGATCTTTTCGTCGCTGAACCGCTCATCCAGATCGGCAAGCTCGTCCCCGGTCGACAAAATAGCCACCCGTGGACGCTGATACACCAGCACGAAGGATTTCGCCAAAATGGCCAGCATCCCCGCCTCGCCGGAGCGGATCTGCGTCCCTTTGGGAATGATGCAGTCGCCCTTTTTAACGTCCTCACCCTGCGGCCGGATATTCGACCCACGAGGTTCTGCTTTAAAGACCCGCACCGAATCGGGTGTATGTTCGGTGTCTTCAACCTTGATGACCGTATCCGCCCCGTTGGGAATCGGCGCACCCGTCATGATTCGGATCGCTTGCCCCGGCCCGACGGACTTGGTCGGCATCTTCCCCGCCGGCACATCTTCAACGACCGTCAACGTAACCGGCTTGGAAATCGCATGTTCCTGCGTGATGTCATCCGCTCGAACCGCAAAACCGTCCATCGCTGAATTGTCCCATGGCGGATTCGCACGTTCCGCCACGATATCCTCTCCGAGCACGCGACCCAGCGTATCGAGGATCGAGACCTTTTCGAGCCCCAGTGGAGCAGCAGCGTCCAACACAATGTGTTGCGCTTTGTGAAGTGGGGTCAAACCAGTTGTCGCATCGGCGGATTTCACCAATGAATCTCCCATCAATGTTGCTGACGTGGGGCCACCTTGATCAGCGATCCGCTCTTCTTGCAGAACGTTTCGACTTGGTTGGCGATGTCATGATAGGCCTGGGCCGTGGCCGAATCGGAATTGAAGAGGGCAAATGGCTCCCCGGCATCGCTCTGCGTCACCACATCGGGATCCAGCGGAATTCGGCCCAGGAACGGAACTCCCATATCCGCAGCCGAAGCTTCGCCTCCGCCTCTGCGAAAGACATCCACCTGCTTGTGGCAATGGGGACATTCCAGTCCGCTCATGTTTTCGACGATTCCGATGATCGGCACTTCGCTATCTTTACAAAAGGTGACGGACTTCCGCGAATCGAGCAAGGCGACCTCTTGAGGCGTTGTGATGATCACAGCCCCGCTGACACCGCCCAACAGATCGATAGTCGTGACGGATTCATTTCCGGTGCCAGGGGGAAGGTCGATCAGCAGGAAGTTCAGATCCTGCCATTCCACGCCTCCCAGCAGCTGATTGATGAACTCATACTTATAGGCATCCCGCCAAATAATCGGATCGTCTGAATTCTGCAGCAGGAACGACATCGAGGCGATCTTCATGTTATAGGCCTGGTGCGGAATAATTCCGCCCGATGTGCTGATCTTCAACTTCTGACCTTCCGCGCCCACCATCTTCGGAATGTTCGGACCATGGATGTCCATATCGCAAATACCGACATGCCACCCTTTGAGCGCCAGGCTGACGGCTAAGTTGGTGGTGCAGGTGCTCTTGCCCACT
>JBDTWG010000108.1:0-10200 GCA_040006855.1 Nitrospira sp. | reverse complement strand
AGTGCAGTGCAACTTCAAGGAAGATGAATCGCAAGACTCATACCGTTCATTTTCCAACCCATCTCGCCAATATATAGCAGGTCCGAATCCATCAGGCCACAAGATATTTGCGTGAGCCAGTGGAATCGATTGTGGAGTGTGTCTCGAGCGGAGGAAATGAGACATCGTCCGGACGCCGTTGTGTCAAACTGTGTCATTCCTGAGTCACCGGAGGATCGAGCATCGTGCCGTTGTCCGGCCTGCTGATGCCTAAGGTGTCCATGCGATATTTCAGCATACGGCGGCTGATTCCCAACATAGTGGCTGCATGTGTTTGTACGTAGGTTGTACGTTTAAGGGCGTCCAGAATGATTTCGCGTTCGAATTCCATGACGGCCTTTTCGAGGGACAGCCGTCCTGCCAGCGTATCGTCTCGGAGCGAGGTTGATCGCGTATCGGCCCGCAGAATCGTCGGCAAATGCTCGGGCAGGATCACAGTGGAGCCTTTGGACCAAATGAACGCTTGTTCGATGATGTTCTCCATCTCGCGCACGTTGCCCGGCCACGGATAGTGCGAAACCAGTTCCAGCGATTCCTTGGTGAATTCCTGCAAGGGCCGCTTCTCTTCTTCGATACGTTTGGCAAGAAAGTGTTTGGCGAGCAGTGAGATGTCCTCCCCGCGTTCGCGCAACGGCGGCAGATACAGCGCGATCACATTGATGCGGTAATAGAGGTCCTCTCGGAACAGGCCCTTGCGGACGAGTTCATCGAGATTTTTGTTGGTGGCAGCCACGATGCGCACATCGACTTTAATGGACTGCACGCCTCCGACGCGGGTGAACTCGCGTTCTTGTAGAACACGCAAGAGCTTCGCCTGAGTCGCCGGACTGAGATCGCCGATTTCATCCAGGAAGAGGGTGCCGGTATGCGCCAGTTCGAATTGCCCCACGCGTCGCGCCGTCGCGTCGGTGAAAGAGCCTTTCTCGTGTCCGAAGAGTTCGCTTTCGATGAGGGTTTCCGGCAGCGCCGCGCAATTGAGCGCTACAAATGGGCGCTCTCGCCGCGCGCTGTTGTAATGGATCGCCTTCGCCACGAGTTCTTTTCCGGTGCCACTCTCGCCCGTCACCAACACGGTGGTGCGGCTGTCCGCGACTTGCTCGATCTTCGCGTAGATTTCCTGCATGGACGGACTTTTGCCGATGAGATTGTGGAAGGCGTATCGCTGCACCACCTGGGCGCGTAATTGACGGACTTCCTGTTCCAATTCCTGTTTGCCCAGTGCGCGTTCGATCACGATTTGCAACTCTTCCACGTCGAATGGCTTGGACAGATAGTCGGCTGCGCCCATCTTCATAGCGTCGACAGCGGTTTTAACCGATTTCGTTCCGGTCAGCATGATCACCGGGACGGCACGATTTTCTGTGCGCATTGTTTGGAGGACGGCTAAGCCGTCGGTTCCCGGCAGGATCACATCCAACAGGACCAGATCAGGGGATTCGCGCTTGAAGAGCTGGAGGCCGTCGGCGGCCTCCGCCGCCTCCAGAATCTCATAGGTCGGTTCCAGAACCGCCTTCAACGAAGCGCGAACACGCGGTTCGTCATCGACAAGTAGTACCCGTTTTTTCATGTTACTCCCGTGCTGTTGACGCTGTGGTACGCACACCCGGTGCGGGAAGATTGACTGAAAATGTGGATCCTACGCCGACCTGACTCTCGACCAAAAGTTGACCACCATGGTCATGGACGATCTGGTGCGCAGTGGTCAGTCCTAGGCCCGATCCGTCGCCGGCACTGTTTGAGTGCTTTGTGGTAAAAAATGGATCGAAGATGTGTTCCAGATGTTCTGGCGCAATGCCGCATCCTTCGTCCTCGACCTGTAATTGCACCCATGAGGCGCCCCCGATCTGCGGCAGTATTCGGGTCTGCACGCAAATCATGCCCTGGCCGTTTGGCATTGCATCCAGCGCATTCAGGAACAGGTTGAGGAGAACCTGTTTGATTTGTTGACGATCCAGCGAGAGGAGCGGCAGGTCAGGCGCTAGGGCGGTACGCACACGCGTGCCCCGCTGCGACGCGCGTGCCGATACGAAACAGAGGCATGAGGTGACGAGTTCATTGAGGTCTACGTCGCTTAGTTGCGGAGTCATGTAGCTGGCGTAGTCAAGAATTTCGTGCAATAAACGCTCGATGCGGTGGACATCCTCAATGGCCAGTTGACTGAATTCCTTGATGAACACGGGATCCTGCTGGCGTTGCGGGGCCAGTTGGATAAAAGTCTTAATCGATGTAAGTGGATTGCGGATTTCATGGGCAAATCCGCCCGCCATCATTTCCAGCGAACGCAGTCGGTCGGTTCGTCTCATCAGCGTGGAGGATCGACGCAGATCGTCCTGTGCCATGTGATGGTTTAAGGCGTTGCAGGCGATGTGCGCCATGGTTTCGGCGACGGCGATGCCGTCTTTGCCTATGTGAATGTCGGTCGTGAGCGGGCCGAGGATACACAGTCCGAGGAGACCCCTGTGTGACCGGAGCGGGAGGCAGAGGGCCGCCTGTATTGCGGACAAGGTCGCATCCACCGGTGCGTCCCGCTCTTTCTGGTATCGAAGCATGTGCGCGGTATTCGAAAGGGATGTGATGAGGGGGTGGTCATCGCGCAGTGTCGGTGGCAACGTATGCGCCGTACGTTGCCCTCGAGACGAAAGGAGACAGAACTGGCCGGCATCAACCCCTCGTACCCAGATGGCCGCTTCGGGCAGGCCAAGCTGTTCTGACAGGGTCGTCAGAATGCAGTTGCCGAGGTGTGGGAGATCCTTCTCGCGCCCCGCAGCCTCGGCAAAGTCACCGATCATTCTGACGAGTTCCACGGAGTCTGAAAGAAGAGAAGCGTGCGGATTATGCTCGTCGCGTGTCATTGTCCTGCGCAGGGAAAATCATTCCAGGCACCATGCTATTCGTGATGCCAACCGACTCACTGCCGGTGTGGTGCTAGTGAAGGAAAGTATATAGGCGTGTTTTTTTTTCAGCTAGCGGAATCAAGTTTTTCAACGACAGCGAGGAGAATATGTCCGGAGAGCGCGCGCAGAAGTCTCACCGGGGAGGGTGTGATTTGTGAAAGGCGCGCATTGAGGGTGTCCTCTTCGAAGGCGTGCAATTGACCGATTCGAAGGGCTTTGCAGCACTGCGCCATACGATTCAAGGCCAGACGGGTTTCCCCCGTGAACGCGTCGTTACCAAGTTCATGTACCGCAGGACGATACAAAAGGCTCACGTCTGCGGAGGGGGCGAAGGCGCTCACGACAAGCTTCCCGCCCGGCCGCAGTATGCGGAAGAGTTCTCGTAACGCATGGAGGGGCGAAGGAGCAAAGCTGAGTGAGAGATTCGCCACAATACGATCGAATGAATGGTCGGCGAAGGGGAGTGCTTCCACGGATCGGCTGAGCACCCAACTCTGAGCAACGGGAGTCGGGCCGGAGATCCGCCCCGAGAACAAACCGTCCACGTGCTTCAACGCATCCTTCGTCGCGGACTGTGCCGCATGGAGCGCCGAGGCGGATAGGTCCATTCCGACATAGCGAAGCGGTCGTGTGTGACGCCACGTTTGAGCACGAAGGCGGTAGGAGAGATTGAGCAGGAGTAACCTGGCGAAGGAATGCATGCCGCATCCGATATCGAGGAGTGCCAGGCCTCCGTCTAGTGGTTGCGCGAGTTGGTAGAGTTGATCGACATATTGCCAATAGATTGGTAGTTCATCCAAGGTCTGCGTGAGATTAGATTGCACGGTCCAGAGGCGTTCGCTGGACGCGGCGCAGACGGCATACTTGGCACGCAGTTGGTCGCGTTCGAAGCGCGAACGAATGGCAGTAGGCCGTGAGATAGGTGGACAGATTACAGCGGACGAACGCGTGAAGGCGTCGGGCGGCTGACAGAGCTGCCGGAGACGTTGCCAGCTCGCCTCCAGGCCCTTCGGCGCGATATCGCCGGCAGTCAGGATGGGAAATGGCAGGCTCGCGCGGCTGCCTCTTAATCCAAGTAGACGCATCGCATCGTTCAAGAGCACCGGTGACGGTCCTGGTATCGGCAGCTCAGGGGCTTCCGGGCCGGCCGTGACAAACACGACCTCGGTTTCACAGTGTGTGAGATCTTCGTGCAGTGCAGTCACATCGGCATATTGTGCGGCAATGGCGTCGGTCAAAAAGCGGTCGATATCGAGAGGAATTCCGAGCAGGTTGCCCAGGCCGAATCGGTTTCCTGCTAGATGTTCCTGGAGCAAGTCGCGCTGATGTAGAGTAGCGAGACAATTCCGAAGGTCCAGAGTCGGATTGAGTAGGATGAGCCGATGAATCAGTCGGTGCCAGTCTTGACGTCGTAGCGCAATTCGTCCGAGGAGGTCCGGCGCTACTATGGTTAACGACGCCCCCGGCCACTCCTTCTGCGCAAAGGCCAGGACGGTGTCGAGGTCGTCTTCCAGAGATGTGAAGGTTGTCTGAACGGGATCGCCGTCGCTGAGGCCGAGGTGACAGCTGTGATCGTAGCGCAGAACACGCAGCCCGCTCCCTGCAAGAAAGTAGGCAAAGGCCACGTAGGCCTGCTGAGTCATGCCATATCCGGAGCACAGGAGCACGACTGGAAGCGAGGTGGCCTGCGCTTGCCTGGGAGCGTCATGACACAGCGCTATCATGTGGCCATCGCGATTCCGTAGGGCATGTGAGACCGTGACCACGGGAGTATCGGCCATCGGTTCGGCGAGATCGTGCGATGGGCCGATCGCCGGCATAGTGATGCTCCGAAGTCTGTATTCCTGAGCGGCCGACAACTGCTCAAAACGCACTCCCAAGCGAAATCGTCCTCCCGTCTCCGGCACCAAATGAGACGCCGTATTGGTGCGCCGTATGCGCGTCCAGATAACACGTGCGGTCCATAGTTCGTCCGCCTCTTCCGAAGCCGATATGCCGGCGGGTTGGGCGATTGGGCCAACGGGAATTAGTTGGATGACCTGGTGCACCGCGAGGGAGTCCGGGTGTCCGGATAATTCGAGGCAGGCTCCGTCTCGGCTGAGGTTCAAGATCAGGCCGAGCGGGCGATCCGGCCGATGCTCCGTGTCCGCGAGTCGAATGGGACGTGCGACTGCCAGGCGAACCGTTTCGCGCCGGTCTTCCGGCATGTCCCCGGATATACGCACATCCTCTTGCCCGCTCTCTACCGCTGGGAAGGGCGAAAGGATCAAGGCCTCGAAGGTCACCGTTGTGGAACCCTCCCGCAGTCCATCCAGAAGAGACTGCAGCACATTTCGGTCGCGGTCAGCAGTGAGCGCAAACGATATGACGATGTCCTTGGTCGACTGCAACGTGGTTTCTTCGGCCCCAGGAGGACGCTCATGAACCATACCCTGAAGTTCCAGGAAGCTGACCGGTGTCTTGATGACGACATACGCCGGTTGTAGATGAACTGACGGCGACCAGTCACGTAGCGTCAGTAGCGCCCCTCTTGTACTCATGTTTCGGAGGACGCATCGAAGCGTACTGTTACCGATCGTCAGTTCAACAGGGAGCGATAACAGCTGACGCTCAAACCGACGGCGATCATGAGGCGGTGTGATGGAATTTGGAGTACCAGTGCGGTAGTGGCTGGTTCCAACAATCGAAGCCGAAGTTGCAGGCTTTTCGCGAGAGTTGGACGTGGTCAACGTGTCGGCGGTGGCTGGGATTCTGACCTTGATCGTCAATCCTCTGTCTGGTGTGCTCTCAATCTCGATGGCTCCGCCATGTGCTTGGACGATCTGGTGAGCCCGCAAAAACTCCTCCGGCGAAATGCCACTGTCAGAGACGACGGATGAAGAGTCAGCGTCGCTTGCGACCACTTGGATGGTGAAGGTGGCATAGGTACGAGTGGCGCTCGGATCGGCGGCTGCGGCTCCGTGCGGCGTCGTGCTGTTCTGAACAATGAGTGGTGCGGTATGCAGGGTGAGGCCTGAGGGTGCGATGGTACCGGAAGTGCATCGTTGAGCATAGTCGAGAAGAATTCGCGCTAGATCTTCGACTGCGTCACGCGATCCTACGATGATCGGAAGATCCATGGCGAAGTGTGCTGCCAGGTGGAGGTCCTTCCCTTGTGATTCTCGTTGGGCCGACTCCACCACCCCCTGGAGAATTTCATTGAGGACAAGGGGTCCATCTGACCAGGGTTGTGTATGAATGACCTGTACCAGATGTTGACTCAGTTGGCTGGCTTGCGAGGCCTGGGCGACCATGCTTTCGATATGCTGTTCGATCTTACTGTGCTGGATTGTGCTCAGCAGTCGTTGTGAGTCTTGAAGCAGGGAGGTCAGGGGTTGCTGCAGTTGCCGTGATACCCTGGCGGCCTCCTGTGAGAGGTCGAGTTGGCGGTTGGTCTCTTGAAGTCTGGATTCCAACTGGGTGAGGCGGTCCTGTTGGGCCTTCTCTTGTGAAAGATCATGCACCAACCCCACCGTGCCGATGTATCGATGGGCATTGTCGAACAGCCCCTTGGCCGTAACCTCCACGGATATGGGCGAGGGTGGGACATTTGGAATCGCTTTCCGATGCAGCGTGAGTTCGAGCCTACGCACGGAGCGGCTGCCGGCCCGGCGTTCGTTCAAGCGAAAGCGTCCTGTGGCTTCCTGTAGCGGGGGGAGCAGAATCGAATAATGCTGACCGGCAAGTTCCTCTGGTGTGTAGCCGAGCATGGCAGTCACGGTCCCACTGACGTAGACAAAGCGGCCATCCTGGTCGAGTTCATATAAGAGGTCGCTCACGGTATCAATAAATCGAAGGTGCCGCTGAAACGTGTGGTCGAGCTTCATTCGGAGCTCGCGTTTTTCGACGGCCTCTTGCACAGAGAAGAGCAACTCTGTGACAAAACCAGGCGAATTCTTAAACAGGAGAAAGTCTGCCCCGTTCTGCAAGGCTTGGATGGCCGTCTGTGAGTCACTCTGGTTTGTTTGGAGGATGATCGCCGCATAGGGGGCATTGCGGCGGACACGAGCGAGGATGTCGAGGCCGCTGTTGGGCTTCAAGTCTTGATCGATCAGGATGATCTGCCATTGGGCTCGTTGACTGAAGGTGAGAGCTTCTTCTGAGGAGAATCCGGCTTCAATGCGGCAATCCGAAAAAAATCCTCTTAAGCTGGAGGTCACCAGTTTGAGTTCGTCAGGATGTTCGTTGATGAGGAGAATATTCAATGAGGCTTCAGGACTCGACATGGAAGATCTCAGGTCCTCACACAGGGGGTGCGATCATGTGGCCCAGATGCTGTTAGAGGCGCGCCCAGGTCTTCACCGTTCAAGAATGAACATATTTACACCAATAGGGGCCACTGTGTCCTCTTGAAACGCTGACAGCCCGCATGAGTGGTTCAATATCATACAACTTCCTGAGAATCCCAGTCCGCTGCATGAGGGGACGCTTCTACTTCGGTAGGGGAAAAAAACTCGTGGCGGGTTGAACATGGATCAGGAGTAGAGCCAGGCGCTCGCCTGCCTGAGAAACGGGTCAGTAGTGGGCTCTGGGTGCGGAAGTCGTAGGAAGCAATCAACGGGGCATGGCCCACCGCAAATTGCTAGTCTGCGGGGGGCGACGAGTGAGTCGTATCTAACGGGCAGCTGCCGTGCTGGCAGTTTGCTGACAGACGCCGGGAGTCATGTAGAGAAGATAGTTCCCCATTCCATGGTGAATATTTGGGTTTTGCAAGGGGTGATGGTGAACCATGACCATTTCATAATCGTCTTGTTTGGTAACCGCGAACCCTTGGTCATTCCGATACACCTGGTAGGGCCTAAAGTCGCGGAAGGTGCCATCGGCATCCACGTCGGGAACGGTTCTCAGGAGGGTCTGGTTCGTCGTCTTGTTCTCAAGCGCGACCATGAGTAGTTCATCGTGGCCGTGGGGATAGGCGAATTTGACACATCCGTCCATGTTGAATTTCAGCGGCGCCGAAAGTACCGAGACACCCGGCTTGATTTCGATTCCCTCGTCGGTTTGATCCGCACCCCGTTGTCCAAACTTACTGTAGCAGACGATATTGACCCCTACCTGGTAGACATCCATCTCCTGTACTTTCGCGCCTTTCGGTGCCACATACATCGTGAACCGTGCCATCACGTTCTTTGTGGGTGGAGCCTTGTGATAGAACGCGACGACGGACATCAGGTTTTGACCTTTGCCCAGCTTGACGCCATATCCGTCCGGGAAGCGGGCTTCTGTCATCTCCAACCCCGCGCCGGCGAAAAACAATGGCTCCCCATCGCAAGACACGCTGGGTTTGTCGTTGTTCAACATGAGGATGTGATGGAGGTAGTTCTTCGGCAGCGGCTGGCCGTCCTTCGTGAATACCTCAGATTTATATCCGATCATGAACGTGTCGTCCGGCAACTGAAACACTTTTTTCGGCATGCTGGAGGCCAGGTCGCCATCGTGCCCGGTCGGCAGATCAACCGGGCCGAACGTGAGGGTAACCGTGTGATCGTCGATGGTAATTTTGGTGTCGCCCGTACTGGGCATCGTCGGAATCGCGTGATGATCATGGCCGCCATCGGCATAGACCGCACTCGTGAGCCCGAGCAGGATAAGCAGTGTCAGTAGCGCACGAATCATAGCCCCTCCTCGTTGTAACAGACCGGCCGTCCGTGAAATGTATGTGAACAATGTCAGTGGAGTGTCGCCCGCGCGTTAAGGGGTTGCCGGGGGCGGTGTGAGTCTTTTCCACAGGTAACTGCCGCCGTGCTGGCGGGGCGGGATGTTGTCTTTCGTGCCGACACGAACATACCACCAGATTCCCTTGGCTTGTGTGCCGTCTTCGGAAAGAACAATTTCAAATGCGCCCTCGCGGTCATTGCCGGTTTGTTTCCACGTGCCCTGCCATCGTCGGTCGTTATAGCTGGTAGTGGAGAATTGTCCCCCTTGCCAGGTATAGGGACCGTTGCCTTGCGCATTCAGAGTGGCAACGTACTTTTTATTGTCCTCGATCTCGGTGACTTCCCATTCTCCGCTCAAGTCCGCGTTATCTTGAACGCTCCCTTGGTTGTCGGCGGCTCGATGAAGGAACGTGGTCTTTTCAGCCGAGGCGATTCCCGTTCGGGTGTCATGATGGCGGGTTGACTCATGCCAGGAGACGAGAATCCAGCGTCCATCTCGTCGTTCCAGCACGCCGGTTTCACGGAGTGGGAGTACCATCGGTTGATCGCCTGAATTGACGTGACGGATATAATCCAATTCCATCGCAAACCAGGCAATATCGCCGTTGCGCCAGAGCTGCAGACTCGTGATCGGGATCTCAAGCTTGACGACTGAGTCGAATTCGCTGCGCATGTCAGCCGCAAGGGCAGGCCAGCCCTCATATTTGCGTCCGTCGATCGTATAGCCGATGGCGTCGGCATCGTGCGACGTGTACTTCGACATCGTGGCAAGGTCCCGTTCTGCATTCGCTCGCACGAGGATACGCAACGTCGTTTCCGCGTCGAGAGGTTCGTTGGCCGACGCCGGAGAACCAAGCGGTATGCTGATCAGCACAACAAGAACGAGCTGGGTCCAGTGCGGGAGGAGGTCGGATTGTCTACGCGGCCGATTGTTCATAGGCAGAGAAAATCGTCTCCTTGAAATAAGCGCAACACTCCAAAACTACCTGGAGCTCGGAGGTGCTGTCAATGTCTATTTGCCTGATCAAGGCTCTCCGTTATGGTGCAGGCCACCACGGTCACATTGTCGATTCCCCCTGCCTCGAGCGCCGCCGCGATCAGTGCTTCGGTACAGAGGGGGAGATGGTGTCGGTGGGGCAAGGCTGTCTGTAGAATGCGCTCATCCGTCAACATTTTCGTGAGGCCGTCAGAACAGAGCAGCAACAGATCGCCCTCGATAAGGTCATAGGGAAAGATATCGCTTTCGATAGTGGGGCCCAATCCCATCGCTCGGGTCAGCACATGGCGGTCTGGATGATGAGCGGCCTCGTTTGGAGTGAGGCGTCCGTCGCGTATCTTCTCTTCGACCAGCGTATGGTCACGAGTCACCTGAATGATCGTCCTGTCCCTGATCAAATAGGCCCGGCTGTCGCCGATGTTCACCACCAACAAACGGGGCATGGGAAGCTGAAGTAGATGCGCTGCGACCAACGTGGTTCCCATTCCCTGCAACGGCGGGTCGTGATCGGCCCGGCTAAGGATGGCCGCATGGGCGTGCTCCACCATAGCGGTGAGGCAGAAGGTGGCGCGTT
>JBDTWG010000107.1:0-10337 GCA_040006855.1 Nitrospira sp. | reverse complement strand
CCATACAGACGGAGGAGGAATCCGAACATTACAGTGCCTTCAGTCAGGCAGCGCGGACAGCCGTGCCGACTGATCCGGCATGCCGTTCAGGCTGACTCGTCTTGCAATCGCGACTGAAAAAGGCTTGATCTCGACCGGGGAGACATGCTTGACTGACCCGTCATTCACTCGTTCCGCATCATGATGGAGGGTTTGCATGCCGCGAGGAATTTCCCGCACTCTCTACGTTCTCATGCTTCTGTTTTCATCGATCTCATCTCACGCCGCCGATGCCCCCGATACCAGTCTGGCTCCCCTGAAGTTCCTCGTCGGAGAATGGAAGGGCACCGACGCCGACGGAAAGGCCTACAAAACCACTTATGCGCTGAACTCGGGAGGCACCAGCCTGAGCGAAACCCTCACCACGCCCGACAGTCCACCCATGACCACCATGTACTACAGCGATGGCGACCATCTGATGTTGACGCATTACTGTTCTCTCAACAATCAGCCCCGCATGCGCGCGGGCGGAGTGAAAGATGGCGATAAGTCCATCACCTTTACCTTCGTGGATGCGACCAATCTCAAAAATCCGACCGACGTCCACATGCATCAGCTGTCGATCGAAGTGAAGGATTACGACCATTTCACTCAAACCTGGACGCTGAGCAAAGCGGGAAAAGACGTACCCAAAGTATTTACCTTCGAACGGGTGAAGTAGCTGATGTCTGCTGAACTCATGGCCACCGAGGAGACTTTTTGATGCCGACACCAACGCCAGCAGAGGTGATCGAGGCCCAGCGACGGGACTGGAATCGAGTCGCCGGCGGCTGGGATAAATGGGACCAGTACTTTAGTCGCAATATGACCTTCATCAATCACCGGCTGGTGGCGGACGCGCGATTGCGGCCTGGCATGCGGGTTCTGGATTTGGGATCCGGGACTGGGTATCCGGCCTTGCTTGCCGCCGAGGTGGTGGGACCCGACGGCTCAGTGGTGGGAATCGACCTCGCCGAATCCATGTTGGCCGTCGCGACGCGCAAAGCCCAGGCCATGGGAATGAAGCATGTCACCTTTCGCACTGGTGACGCCACCGCACTTCCCTTCGACGCGACATCATTCGATGCGGTGATCAGTCGGTTCTGCCTGATGTTTTTGCCGGAGATTCCGAAAGCCCTCAAGGAGATTGCTCGCGTGCTGAAGCCGGGAGGGTACGTCGCAGCCGCCGTCTGGTCGGCCCCGGACAAGAATCCGTTTGTTCGGATTCCAATGGACGTGATCAAGACGATCACCCCCTTGCCGCCGCCTGATCCGGAGGCTCCGGGGATCTTCCGCCTCGCCAAGCCAGGTGACCTGAAGGGAATGATGAGCGGTGCCGGCCTTGCGCCGTTGAGCGAAGAGGAGTTTATCGCCGACGTGACCTATGCCACGGCAGAGGAGTTCTTCAGCAGTTTAATGGATATTGCGGCACCGATTCAAAACCTGTTTGCGACGCTGACGCCGCAGCAGAAATCGGAGGCCGAGCAGGGGATTATCAGAGCCGTGAATGGATACCGCCGCCAGGATCGTATCGTGTTACCCATCGCGGTCCGAATTGTTGCGGCGCGCAAACCTGAACTCTAACCAACAACCATTCCACCCCGCCGGCAGTTCAGCGACGGGGTGGATCGTCAACCCGCGCTAGTCTTTCATCTTCTCTTTGGTTTCTTTCAACTTCCCTTTGGCCCGTTCAGTGGTCCCCTTCACATTCCCCTTCGCCCGTTCCATGGCAGCGCTGGTATCATTGCCCTTCATTTCCTCCTTCATCCCCTTCACTTCACCCTTCATCTCCTCAGTGTCCGCTTTCATCTCACCCTTGGCCTTTTCCATCTTGGCCTTCGTTTCGCTGGCCTCGGCATAGAGAGTCAGACCCGCCAACATACAAAAACCAACCATTGCTGCCGTCATGAATGTGCGCATACCATCCTCCGAATAGGGTTGAACTGCCAGACTAACTCTAACGCCGCCATGGGAAGGTGCCGTACTAGCGAAAGCCCTAGTTCTCCTGGCGCAAACAGAGGCTGCGTTAGGCCCGCTGTCTCATAAAAATGTCTCTCACGGTCTGAAGGGTATCTGCCTGTTCAACGGACTTATCCGGACGGTAGCGTTTGACTCTGGCGAACCGCAGGGCGAGGCCCCCAGGGTAACGTGGCGATTCCTGTACGTCGCTAAAGGCAATTTCAACGACCAGTTCGGGACGGACATAGACAGTGTATTGATCGCGGTGAGTTTCGAGCGCAAGGAATGTCTCGGTCTGCCGGCGGAGCATGTCATCGGTCAGGCCCTTGAAGGTCTTACCCAGCATGACCAGTTGCCCGGTTTTACTGTCTCTCGCCCCGAGGTGCAGGTTGGAGAGCCATCCGGTTCGACGACCGCTTCCCCATTCCGCGGCCAGGATGACAAGGTCAAGGGTCGCGGCCTGCTTGAGCTTCAGCCACTGGGCGCCGCGTTGTCCGGCCTGATAGGGCGCCGACAACGATTTCGCCACGATCCCTTCGTGCCCCGCCGCCAAGGCTCGTTGGAAAAACCGCTGAGCGTCCTCAGCCTGATTCGTGAGCAGCCGTGGCACGGCGGCAGCGGACACCGTTTCAATGAGCTGCGCACTTCGCTCTTGGTAAGGCCTCTCCACCAGCGAGCTCCCGTCTCGATAGAGCAGATCGAACATGCAGGGCGTGAGGGGAATATCTGTTCTCATCTCCTCAACGTTCTTGCTTCTTCCTAGGCGACGCATCGTCACCTGGAACGGATGCGGACGCCCATCGGGCCGGAGCGCCAAAGCCTCTCCGTCCAACACCGCCTCCCGCACGGGGAGGGTTCGTGCCCATTCGACCAAATCAGGCACCCGTGCGGTGACGTCCTGCAATTGGCGTGTGAAGATGCGGACTTCGTCGCCACCCTTGTGCACTTGAATACGCGCACCGTCGAGTTTGTATTCCAGGGCCGCCTCACCCAGCCGCTCCAATGCGTCTTCGACATCTTCCGCGCTGCCGGCCAGCATGG
Organism: Nitrospira sp.; assembly: GCA_040006855.1. Classification (GTDB taxonomy): domain Bacteria; phylum Nitrospirota; class Nitrospiria; order Nitrospirales; family Nitrospiraceae; genus Nitrospira_A. The sequence continues at coordinate 7,319 of JBDTWG010000107.1, read as the reverse complement.
GCGAGACCGGTTGGAAGAGGCATAGCGAAAACCTGGCCAAACCTTCAGGCCCCTCGTCCAATGCCACCCGCGCGATCTCTCCGATGTTGCCCGAGAACATGAAGGCTTGGCGGATGTCTGCCGTGGCCCGACCAGATGCTTTCGCGACGGCATCGAGCAGCAGGCCTTCCAAAGCGCCCTGGCGAATCTCCCCGACCACCAGCCGAGCCAGGAACTGCCGTTCGTCTGCTGTGGCGCGAACGAACAGACGGCCAAGTTGGGCCGTCCTTCGCTCATTCGAGCCAGGCCCCCGTTCGGCGACCACAGCTGTCACCACCTCATCGACGTCTGAGAGTGCCACTCGCTCGCCGATCGCGGGACCTTCCGCCATGGCCTTCTGAAGCACCGCCCATCCGACGCCGATTTTTCCCTGCGGCAAGGAACCACACAGGTAGAGCGCCGCCAGCTCCGTCTCATGGCCTTTGGTCTGCCGCAAGAGCTCCGCGAGCAGACGCACTTTCTCCGTTTTCTTGGTGGTTGCGCGAACGAGCTCCACCACTTTCACGAGCTGTGCAAGATCCATGATTCACTGTACCGGCTCAACCCTGCGCGGGCAAGCCCTGGACGGTCTCCATAGAGATGGGCTACATGGCTCTACGAGCCCAGGAGCTGCACCCGGGAAATACAAAGTTGAATTAGCCGGCTCAATCAACCAAGCTGGTTGAAGAAGGTGCGACACCCATTACAAAGGAGGCTCTTATGCGACAGATTCTACTGGCCGGTGTGATCGGGCTGGTGATGCTCACCACCAGCGGATGCAGCTATCTCTTCTATCCGCATGCGAAGGAGTTTACCGAAAAGGCCAAGGGCGCCAACACCGTCGAGACCCTGATCAACCTGACCAACATGATGGAAGCGAGCGCCAAGGCCGGTCAAAACGGTAGAGGGGACGATCAAGCTTTCAATGACCTGCACAACCAGCTGCATGCCTTCGACAACACCATCTGCTGCGTCGACAAGGACAAACGCGAGACCCCGGCCTATGCGCTGGCCGTGACGCACAACAAGGAGTTGTGGGCGATATTCAAGCGAGTGTGGAAGTTTAAAGACGATCAACCCCAACGCAGTCAGCATCTGGAACTCTTTGCCACCGAGGTGCGGGAACTCCGCGAGTCTCTGCAGGCATTGAAATGATTCGCGCAATGTTGCACAGTGCGCCACACCTGATGCGGTCGGCATGACCCTCTGACAACAACAGAGTCTCTGCGCCGGCCGAAGAATGTGGGGATCCCTACGTCCCTCGTGATCTGCGGTCGGCCGTCCACATGGGACGGCCGGCTGCGAAGGGATCGTGTTCACCTGATCGGCTGGTAGGCAGGAGCATTCAATGGGGCCGCCTCGGCGCACGCGCAGTGACAGTTTCAAGGATTTTGTACTGGACCAGCTTAGTGCGATGTCGGAACTTACGGGGAAGGCTATGTTCGGCGGTTACGGCCTGTATCATCGAGGGAGTTTCTTCGCCATCATCCACAAAAGCCGGCTCTTTTTCAAAACTCATGACCTGACGCAACCGCTCTATCGCTCACGCGGCATGCAACCGTTCCGCCCCAGCGCGCGACATACCCTCGCGCGATATTATGAGGTGCCGCTGGATATTCTTGAGGATCCAAGGGATCTGGCGACCTGGGCTCATCACGCTGCGGTCCCGCCTAGCGCCCAACTGCTACTCCCTTTCACCACACTCTCTGCCGATACCTTTAGCTATGGAGACCTATCCGTAATGGCAGGACCAGCAGCGTCCGTTCTCTCATAGGAGCGCAGCATGAGTCTGCCGCCACCCACGACCGCGCCAACGCTCTGGACCATCGGCCATTCGACCCGTTCGAACGAAGAATTTCTTGCGTTGCTGAGCGCACATGGGATCGAGCGACTGGTCGACGTGCGGCGTTACCCGGGATCGCGACGCTACCCGCACTTTCACTCCGACGCGCTGGCGAACAGTCTCACCGAAGCCGGGCTGACCTACCGGCACATGCCGAATTTGGGAGGCCGACGAACGGCGCGACCGGACTCGCCTAACAAGGGGTGGAAGAATGTCAGCTTTCGAGGGTATGCGGACTACATGCACACCGGGGAATTTCAGCTGGCTATCGAAGCGTTGATCGGCGATGCCACTCGATCGCGATCGGTCATCATGTGCGCCGAGGCCGTCCCTTGGCGCTGCCATCGGTCACTGATCGCCGACAGTCTCCTGACCCGCGGCTGGGAGGTGTTGCACATCATGGGAGCAGGTAAGGTTCAGACACATCGCCTCACCCCCTTTGCCGTGCTGCAAGGCGATCATCTGCTGTATCCCGCGCCGATGGACCAGGAAGCCCCGCCGCGCCTCTTCTGATCCTCCCCGCTTTCATTGCATTCATGCCCGTGTCTCTGCAGACTGACGGCCATGTGGTATCGACTCGGCGCCGACCTCGTCCTGCTGCTCCACCTGACATTCGTGCTGTTCGTGATGGCCGGTGGCCTACTGGTATTGAAACGGCCACGCCTCGCCTGGGTGCACCTGCCGGCCGTGGCTTGGGGCGCGGTCGTCGAATTCACCGGTTGGATCTGTCCGCTTACCCCACTGGAAAATGCATTGCGAACTCTGGCCGGCGCGTCGATCTACGACGCCGGCTTCATCCAGCATTACCTTCTGCCCCTGCTTTACCCGGCTGATCTCACCCGCGGAAGTCAACTGATCCTGGGTATGATCGTGATCGGCGTGAACGTCGCGCTGTATGGCTGGTTGTGGCGGTCTCTGGTGACAGATCAGCGCTAAGCGTTCCGGCGCTGTCCTCTATGCCTTTGGCTTCGCGAAATCTGAGCGCTCCCTCAGGCAGCCTGCGACGCCTTCGCCGCATCCTGAGCCAAACGCACTTCTCTCAAGCCGGCTTGGATGAGGGCGAGGTTCACCACCCAGGCGACGAAACCCAAAATGACGTACTTAAAAAAGACGGGCAGGTTAAGGGCGCATTCCAGGCCATATGCAGGGACATGGCCAGTATGAAGATCCGGACAAATTTGGGATCCTTCAGAATCTCAAGGCTGAAGCCTTGATCCCCTCGCGCCCGCCAAAGCGCCGCCCCCACCATCGAGGTCCAGACGACATGGATCCCCACATGCTGATCAGGCCCCGGAGCGTGATGACCTGTAACATGGCCTCCTGTCCATAACTCAGCCCGGTCAATAAGGCAAAGCCGGCCGAGACGGCCATTACCGCCGTGGCGGACGACTTCGTCGGTCGGGTCGCGGCCGACAACCGCATCAACGACAAGTTTGCGAACGCGAATATCCCGCGCTTGAAATCCATGCTCGTCGATCAGATTTGCCAAGCCTCCGGCGGCCCCTGCACATACACCGGTCGAGACATGAAAAGCACGCATGCCGGCATGGGCGTGAGCAGCAGCGATTTCGATGCTCTGGTGGGAGACCTCGTGACCAGGCTGAACAAATTCAAAGTTCCCGAGCGTGAAAAAGAATGAACTGCTCGGCGCCCGGGGTCCGATGAAGGGAGACATTGTGGAAAAACCAATGGCCTCGATGCAGTAGGCTGCTATGCACTTGGGACACTTGCAGGGGCAGCCGGACCGGCTGCCCCTGCCCCGCAGGCCGTAGACAGATCATTCCCGCTGTAAGATAGGGAGTAAAGGAATCCGGGAAATCGTTCCCAGGCCCTCCTGCCTACCGAGGGTTGTTGACCTACCGCCTATTCTCTTGATAGATCAATTCGGTTGCATCTTCCCTGTGACCGTGAGGAGTGTATGGCTATCGACGACATTGAGCAGAAAGTCAGCGACCGATATGCCCGGGCCGCAGCGACGGGCGAACAGATGTGCTGTCCGACAGGATATGACTTTACCGACCTCAAGTCCTTTGTCCCTGAGGAAGTCCTGACTATTTCGTATGGTTGCGGCACCCCTGCCGGACTGAACACCGTTCAAATCGGCGAAACCGTGCTGGATATCGGTTCCGGCGGCGGCATCGATTGTTTTGAAGCCGCTCGCCGCGTGGGCCCGACCGGTAAGGTCATCGGGATCGACATGACCGACACCATGTTGGAAATCGCCAGTCGAAATGCCCCCATTGTCGCCGCCAACTTGGGCTATACGGCCTCGAACGTCGAATTCCGCAAAGGCATGGCCGATGCCCTACCGGTCGAGGATGCGAGCGTCGACCTGATCATTTCCAATTGTGTGATTAACCTGGCGCCCGATAAGCGGAAGGTGTTTCGTGACATGTTTCGAGTCTTAAAGCCAGGCGGGCGCTTTACGATTTCGGATATCGTGTCTGATCAGGTCGTTCCACAGTACCTGGTCCACGATTCGGCCAAGTGGGGCGACTGCCTGTCCGGCGCCTTGCAAGTACAGGACTATATCGGCGGCATGGTGGATGCTGGCTTTCACGCCGTGCATCAGATGAAATCCACGCCCTGGCAATCGATCGATGGCATTCATTTTTTGTCGGTCACGCTCACCGGCTACAAATTCGCTCCCCACACCGACCATGCGGCTCCTCTGTATGCCACGCTGCGAGGACCTTTCTCTGCGGCAACGGATGAGCTCGGCCAGCAATATCGACGGGGCGTGCCGCAATCCATCGATGCCCGTACCGCGCAACTCCTGCAAAGCCTGCCACTCGAGTCGCTGTTCATCATTGCCCCCACGCCCACCTTCATCGACACGACAGACCCACGGTGGTGCGCCCTGCTTCCGGAGCAAACTCCCTGCCTGTGGGAGGGAGACTATGCGATTCTCACCGGTCCGATCATCAATGCGGAGGATGACGATCACCATCAGTACTACCGCGGAGTGCCGCTCGAAATCTGTTCCAAAACCACCCGCGTCCTGACACAGGACGCCTATCGTCTCCACTTCACGATTTACAACCGCGCCTCAACACGTGCACAGGGCACCGAGGTAAGCTGCAGCCCGACCGGCGGTTGTTGCTGAGCGCCAACCGGCGATGAGGAAAGGATCGATCCGATGGGTCTAAGCCTGCTCGCTCGACGGGACCCGCTCGCGGCGCCTTCGGAACAGCTGCGTCTGTTGGCACAGACGACGGCCTGTCCGCCATTCGAGACCGCGCTCGATCATGCGGGGCTCTTTCCTCTGGAGGCGACCGGAATCACGACGCTCCAACTCAATGTCGGGAAACTCTGCAACCAGACCTGCCGACATTGCCATGTGGATGCCGGGCCAGATCGAACCGAGGTGATGTCCAAAGACACGATGGACCTCTGTTTGGAAGCCCTTGCCCGCACCGACATCCCGACGCTGGACATCACGGGTGGCGCCCCTGAACTCAATCCTCACTTTCGTTGGCTCGTCGAGCGGGCCAGGACGTTAGGCCGCCAGGTACTGGATCGGTGCAACCTATCCGTGCTCCTCCTCCCTTCGCAAGCCGACCTCGGCGAATTCCTGGCACAGCACCGCGTGGAGGTGTTTGCGTCGCTGCCTTCCTATCAGGCGTCTCAGACGGACGCTCAACGCGGTGAGGGGATTTTTCACAAATCGATGGAGGCCCTTCAGCTGCTGAACGAGCTGGGTTATGGCAAAGAAGGAACCGGTCTGACGTTGAATCTCGTGTACAACCCGGTCGGCGCGTTTCTCCCGCCGAAGCAAGCAGGGATTGAAGCGCAATTCCGGAAAGAGCTGGCGGGACGGCACGGAGTCAGCTTCACGCACCTCTACACCATTACCAATATGCCCATCAGCCGGTTTCTGGAGTTCCTCAGGGAGAGCGGCAACTACGAAGGCTATATGGAACGGCTTGCGGCTGCCTTCAATCCCACAGCGGCGGCAGGCGTGATGTGCCGCTATACACTGTCGGTTGGATGGGACGGCACCCTGTACGACTGTGACTTCAATCAGATGCTGGAGTTACCGGTTTCGCAGGGAACCCCTCGGCATATCCGAGACTTCGATCCGGCGCGATTACACCACCGACGGATCGTGACGAGGAACCATTGTTATGGCTGCACGGCAGGGTCCGGCTCGTCCTGCGGCGGGGCCGTGACCTAGTTGAATGAGCAGTAATCCTTTTTCCGCCATCCCAGATCTCCTCCATGCTGGAATGAAAGGCGTCTCCGCTTTCAATTTCAGACTCAGACTTCGCAATCATCTTCGACCGTAACCCTTTTCCCACGTTCATCGCCCAGCACCGTTTATCCGTGGAGCCCCCGGGTCTGGCTTACGCTCCGAATTGATTGTGCAGCACTGCGCGGGTCGTTCGAATGCACGTCACGATCTCTGTCGAGCGTGATCAGAGCGAGGGCGACTTCACCTTCACGAGTCTGGGCTTTGAGACGGGCGACCGGCGCACCACTTGCTTCATGTTGGGCCATTGCTGCTTTTCCACTGGCCGTAAGATGACCGGCTTGCCGCTCTTCACGGAGCGGTACAGGGCCCGTACGATCTGCACATCAATGAGCCCCTCCAGGCCGTCTGGTTCCGGCTCTGTATTGTTCAGAATGCACTGTGAGAAATAGACGAGCTCCGGCGCGAATTGATCGCGGGGAGGAAATTCCCGGATCTTCGTTTTCCCATTAAGAGAGATCTGTTGCTTGAGAGAGCCCACATATTCGTAGGCGGGATCTAGACGAACCAGGCCCTTGGTTCCCACGAGGTCATATGCGGACACATCGGCCGCGCCAAAGCTGCAGACAAACGTGGCCAAGCGGTCCCCCGGAAAATGCAGCAGCGCGGCCGTCATCTCATCGACCTCTTTGAAGCGCCGATTTTCTCCCTGCACCGCGAATGCACTGACCGAGGTCGGATTATCTCGAAAGAGATAGCGAGCGGCATTGATACAATAGACCCCGATATCATAGAGGGTGCCGCCTCCCAATTCCTTGTGCAGCCGGATGTCTCCTTCGCGAACCTGCATCGTAAAAACGGAACTGAACAACCGCAGGTTACCAAGTTTGCCGGAGCGGGCCAGCTGGACGGTATTCATGTTGGCCTCTTCCAAATGGAGCCGGTAGGCCACCATGAGTTTCACACGGCCTTTTTCAGCGGCATCGATCATCCGCCGGCATTCCTGCTCGGTAACCGCCATGGGCTTTTCACACAACACATGGATGCCGGCTTGCGCCGCGCGTACGGCATACTCACAATGCAGATGGTTCGGAAGGGCGATGTACACGGCATCGATGTGTCCGTCGCGCAAACATTGGTCGTATTCCTTATACGTATAGGTATGGGGAATGCGATATTTCTTGCTGATCTGCCGCAACTTTACCGGATCATCGGACACGAGCGCCGTCACGTCTGAATTGGATCGAGCGTGGGCGAACGCCGGCA
>JBDTWG010000106.1:0-10406 GCA_040006855.1 Nitrospira sp. | reverse complement strand
ACGAGAAAATGAGGCGATGCCCATCAGGATGGAAGTAGGGAGAAAAGTTCGAGGCTCCGTTGTGCGTGACTTGCTGTTTATTCGACCCGTCGGCATTCATGATGAAGAGCTCCAGCTGGCCGGGCTCTACCAGATTTTGACTCAAGAGGGCTTTGTACTGCTCCACCTCCTCGGGGTTGGTCGGATGTTGCGCACGGTAGACGATGCGTTTGCTATCGGGTGAAAAGAAGGGCCCGCCGTCGTAGCCGACTTCCTGTGTCAGCCGCCGTGGATGGGTACCATCCAAATCCATCGCGTAGATATCCAAATCGCCGTCACGCATGGAGGTCCACACGATGGTCTTGCCGTTGGGAGAGACCGTCGCTTCGGCATCATACCCTGGGGTGTTCGTCAGCCGTTGCGGATCCTGCCCATCGATCCGAACGGAGAAGAGATCGTAGTCGTCAAGCGCCCAGCGATAGGCTCCGTCCCGTTTTGGCTTCGGAGGGCAATTGGGCGCCCTCAGATGAGTAGACGAATACATCACCCGGCGATCGCCGGGGAAGAAATACCCGCAAGTTGTGGTCCCCACGCCGGTGCTGACCATTCGAATCGTGTCGCTCCCCAAGTCCATGACGTACATTTGATAACAACCGAGCGGTTGGTCACCTGGTTTCATGGCGGCGGCATACGTGTCCTTCATCCAATTGTTTGTGGACTGAAAGATCAGCTTGTTCCCACTGAACGAAAAATAGGCCTCGGCATTCTGTCGTCCAAACGTGAGTTGCTTAATGTTCGTAAGGTGCCGCTCAGCCGATGCCGTGGGTTTCACCGGCGCTGGAGCCTGTTTGGGAGCGGCCGCGCCTTCCGGCGTCGCCAGGACCACTCCCCACAGAAGTCCCACCATCCCCATGATCAACCGGTTACTCTGTTTCAAATCGCACCTCTGCACTCATCGTATCCTCCCAATCTCCGCGTGCCGTGACAGCTCCATCATGAAAGACCACATAACTCTGCCATCCATAAAAAAACAAGAGCCGGGCAACTCGACTCAGCGCCTGCGGCGTCACGCCGTACAGGAAGGTGACGACGCTACCTGGGTAATCGTCTCGACGGCAGGACGCCAAGAGCGCCATAGTCGGTCCTTCGAACATTTGCCTCCCCACAGAAAATCCGTTGTCAGTGAGGCTGACGTGATCGCCACAGTACCGCAAGGCCTGCGACGCAATCGGGTTCTCGCGAGAATGACCCAATACCAGTAATGATCCGTCTGGCACCTGGGAGTCCTCCGCTCCTGGCTGCTGGACGGTTGTGCGCTGTGCGCCAGGCTTCGCCGCCTCCTGAGCAACAATGCGCTGGACAATCTCACCGAACGGACCAGGCAGATCTGATGGGGCAACAGGAGGTAGGACGACCGTTCGCACCGCGTCCGTCACATAGAGGTTCAACATGGGAGCCATGTCACTCCGTGCCACCCGGCGAAACAGGTGATAATCCGGGTCCAGCCGGACAGCCAGCGGCCGCTCAGTCAGGGGCACGATCACGTCTTGTTGTGTTCCGACCATCTGGATACGGACAGGCTGAGAGCGGCCCCCCGCCAAGACAAACTCTAGATCGACGGGAACTCGATACGGTACTCCACGTTGAACGACATGCACCGCCGCTGCGATCCGTCCCGCTTGCCCCGACATTCCGTGAACCGGTTGCACGCGCAACCCAGACAATTCAAGTTCTGGCGCACCCGCCCGCTCGACCCATTGAGCAAAAAACCATCGCAAGTCACGCCCGGCCGATTCTTGGAAGATTCGTTCCAAATCCTTCCAGTCGGCAACCGCACCAAGATACCGTTCTGGAATCTGCTTCAGCGCTCGCCAGAAAGCAGCCTCCCCTATTTCCTGCCTGAGCAGATGAAACACCATGGCGGATTTTTGATAGCCGATGGCATTGTCTTTTTCATCGTGTTTTTGGGCAAATCTTCCCAGCGGATAATCATCGCCCTGGCGCACGTAGACGGAATAACCCAGGAGCATCAACCGCCGCTGTTCGCGGGCCTGTGCCTCGTCGCCGGTGAGTTCATGATAGTAGTAGTTTGATAGATAGGTGGTCAGGCCTTCGACCCAATTGCCCTGGCTCACCCGATTAAAGACGCCGTTGCCGATCCAGGAATGCACGATTTCGTGTCCCAGCGAGTAGGGCTGGGTATAGTGGCGCTTGATGACTCCGTTCCCCAACAGTGTAAATGACGGCATGCCCAATCCACTCGAGAAAAAATTCTCCACGACGGCAAATTGTGAAAACGGATAGGGGCCGAGGAGCGGAATATAGGCATCGAGGTATCGGGCCGAGGCGTCGAGGTACTCATCGGCGAGTGCGGCCTCCTCGGGAAACAGGTACGTGGCCAACTGAATCGCCTGACCGGACTTGGCCTGCCAGGACCGCGTCTTCACGACGAAGCGGTTGGCGACGACGGTCAACGCCTCGCTCTTGGAGGAGACAACCCATCGTGCGGGATCAGCCTGTGGAGTTCCCTGTGTCATGGCGACCCAACCGTCCGGGACGGTGAGCGTCACATCATAGGTGGCCAGTGACTCTTCGATGTCCGGGTACCACTGGCTCTCGCTGCTGAGGTAAACTCCCTCCGGGCCGATGTGACCGGACGTCTCACTGGGCGTGACAAAGCGAAGGTGCCGGGGATCTCGGGGGGGATTATCGATCACCCCTCCGTATGAGAACTTCAATCGTACCGATCCATCACCCGAGCTGGTGGAAGGCTGCCTCAGGATGATGCGTTGAAGCTCCGGCTGGCCAGGCGACCCATCCCTCTCAAACACAATGGGTGCGGCAGAGTCGCAACGGTTCTGGCAGAGCGTGACATCCTCAATCCGTTCGAGATGAAGGGTCGGCGCAAGTGAAAAAGCCAATTCCTGTCCGGAAGCTCCTCCGGCAATGGTCAACTGGTCTGTCGCAACGAGTTGATGGGAATCGGGGAACAGCTCCAGCGCGAGCTGATGGTGTGTGATCGTCGGATGGCGAGAATCAGGCTCAGCGACTGCAAGAGCAGGAAGCAGAAGAATCGCAACCAGACTGAAACGGATGAGGCGATGCAAACAATTCACCCTTCACCGACACCCCGAGGTTGACGGTGAAGATTAACACTCCCGGCAGACCATCACAAGCTGGATAGCCATCAACGCCCGCTCCAAATCAATGGGCTTGTCCAACACTTCTTGCGGCCCCAACGCCCAGGCCTCGGCCAGCAACGTATCGTTTTGATGGCCGCTCAAGATGATTGTCCGTCCGGCGTAATCTCGTTCCTTGAGAGCCTGCAACACTTCCACGCCATTCATCTCCGGCATGACGAGATCTAGAATCAGAAGGTCGGGAGTCGATTCTGAAATCATACGCAGCGCTTCACGACCATCATTCGCGGAACGGACGTGGTACCCACGCAGGCTGAGAAAACGGACCAGGAGATCGCGCGCCATGACGTCGTCATCGACCACGAGGATCTGCTCCTTGGAAACCTGATCCGCTTCGTCTGCGGACTGAGTCTGCACGGATGAACCCTGTCGCCTCGCCTGCTGCGCGACCCGATGCACCGCGCCAATAAGCACATCCAGAGACAGTCCCTTTCGCAGAAAGTCCGTCACACGCAGTTCACGAGCCTGATTCTCCTGCTCCTCAGTCACTCCGCCCCCAAGGATGATGACCCCAGCGCAGGGATCGTGCGTTCGGATTTCCTTGAGCACCGCTAACCCATCCATTTCAGGCATGCGCAAATCGATCAGCGTCACTAGCGGACGAAGTTGCCGAAACAGCGCTACTCCTGCTCGCCCGCTGGTGGCTGTGCTGACCTGATAGCCTTGACGAGCCAAGGCCACCTCCAGCAAGTCACAGTGCAGTCGGTCGTCGTCGATGACCAGCAAGGTGCTCATCATTTCTCCCCGATTGTTCACGCGCGAGCGCCCCATGGGGGCTGGTGAGCGCACAGGACACACGAAGCAAGCCTAGCATAGGCCTGAAGAGATGAGAAGAAATTGCACGAAAGCGTCGGCGATGTGGCGATGGACACTTAAGAGCAGCTAAAACAAGGCATCGACAAACGCTTTGGCGTCAAAGTCTTGGAGATCCTCTACGGATTCTCCGACTCCGATTAGCCGAACCGGAATTTTAAATGTGTCTGCAATCGCGACAACGATGCCGCCGCGCGCAGTACCATCAAGCTTGGTGAGGGCGATTCCGGTCACGCCGACCGCTTCGTGGAATTGTCTCGCTTGGGCGATGGCATTCTGCCCGACCGTCGCATCCAACACCAACAGCACTTCATGGGGCGCGCCCGGGCACTCTTGCGCGACGACGCGTTTAATCTTCCGCAGCTCGTCCATGAGATTGGTTTTGGTATGCAGCCGCCCGGCAGTATCAATCAGCACCACGTCGGACCCACGCGCTTTCGCAGCCGTCATTCCGTCGTAGGCCACGGCGGCCGGATCGGCGCCCGGTCGATGTCGGATCACATCGACATGAATGCGGTCCGCCCACACTTGCAATTGATCGATCGCCGCCGCCCGAAAGGTATCGCCGGCGACGAGCAAGGGCGTTTTCCCCTCTTGGCAAAAACGCTGTGTGAGCTTTGCAATCGTCGTCGTTTTGCCGACGCCGTTCACCCCCACGGCCAAGATGACAAACGGACGCGGCCCCTGTGTCACTAATTGATTCATCGAAGCAGATTGTGTCGGCAGAAGAATATCCAGGACGGATTGCCGCAGAAGGTCTCGGACCTTGTCGGCGGATGAAAAATTGCCCCCTCGCATCTGGGTTCGCAGCTGCTCCATGACACGCTCTACAACCGGCAGCCCCAGATCCGCACTGATCAAAGCCACCTCCAGTTCGTCGAGCAGAGCCGGATCGGCCGCGCGTCCCAGGAGCCGGTCCAATTGGCCCGTCACTGCATCGCGTGTTTTTGAAAGCCCGGCACTCAGTTTCTGAAACCACCCCACCGCTCACCTCATCTTCTCTATTGCGGGACCTGATCGAGACTGAAATCAATTCGGTATCATACCCGATCAGAATCGCGCGACACCAACAGTTGCGGAATCGCACCTATACTACGGAGCACCGCTCGCTCGCGCCTGGCCATCCGCCGGGCTTCACCCTGGCCTCGCTCATGGTCGTACCCGCACAGATGCAGCACCCCGTGAATGAGCAACACGACCAGCTCGTGGTCAATATCCTGCTCATGCTCACGAGCTTGTCGGATGGCCTGAGGCAGAGAAATGACAATGTCACCAAGTAGGAGCGAGGGCGGTCCAGGTCCCTCTCGCGTCGCAAAGGCCAGCACATCCGTGGTTTTATCACGATGACGAAACGTTCGGTTCAGACGGCGCATCCGAGCATCGCCCACGATTTCAAGGCTGAGGAGTGCCTCGACTTCGCCGACAGCTTGGAGAATATGGCCCGCGATTTTTTTTACGCTGACGAGGTGGAGCTGCCACCTCGTCAACCGCATGCCGATCACCACCGGCATTAATGCGGTTGGCCCCAAGGGCCTGATGAGGGAGGGGTGGGACGAGTAGTCTTGGGGTCCGAACGATGGCCCTTCGCCTGGGTCTGGGTCTTCTTGGAATGGGTAGAGTTCGCAGGGCTACTAGTATGGCGGTCGTACGCCTTAATGATTTCCTGGACTAGACGATGCCGCACGACATCTCGCTCATCGAAATACACAAATTCGATCCCGGCGATGTCTTGAAGAATATCGCGCACCTCGATGAGTCCCGACACACGATCGGACGGTAGGTCGATCTGGGTAATGTCCCCCGTCACCACCGCCTTCGAGTGGAAACCCAACCGCGTCAGAAACATTTTCATTTGCTCGGCAGTGGCATTTTGAGCTTCGTCCAAAATCACGAACGAATCATTGAGGGTGCGGCCTCGCATGAACGCGAGCGGCGCGATCTCAATATCTCCTCGTTCGATCAGGCGATTGGCCCGTTCCATATCCATCATATCGAACAAGGCATCGTACAGTGGCCTGAGGTACGGATTGACCTTGGCGTACATGTCTCCAGGGAGATAGCCAAGCTTCTCTCCGGCCTCGACGGCCGGACGAGCAAGAATAATGCGGCTGACATCCTTCTTCATCAGCGCACTCACCGCCATAGCCATGGCCAAGTAGGTCTTGCCTGTTCCAGCCGGACCAATGCCGATTACAATGTCGTGTTTTTCGATGGCGTCGAGGTAGTACTTCTGAGTCGGAGTCTTGGGAACAATGAACCGCTTCTTGGTGACGATCGGAGAGGCACTAAAGAGCAGCTCTTTAAGAGAGGCGTCCTGGTTATGACGCAACGCGGTCAAAGCATGGGTCACATCGTCCGGCCTAAGATCGTACCCGTCGTTCGTCAGGGAGGCGAGTTCATTGAGCACTCGCTCCGCTTGCTTTACGGCATCGGGCTCACCCTCGACCGTTACTTCTTCGCCCCGAGCCGAGAACCGCACTCCAAACTCTTCCTCGATCAGCTTAAGGTGGCGATCGTGGTGGCCGAAGAGGGCCGCGGTATTCGTGCCTTCCCGTAGTTTGATCCTGCGCACGCCGGTGTCGAAGTCTCCTTTCGCCAAGACGATAGTGAGATTCTAACAAACCGGGAAAGCTAGGAACAAGATCGTCGAAGGAAGATTGAAAATAAATAGGAAAGAGTCTTGAGCAGGCTACCCTTGAGACGGCGAAGTCGTCGGGGACTGAGCCGTGGCGGGAATAGAGACTTCAAACTCCTGCCACGCCGTGCCACCCTGTCCATCATCCGCCATGACCTTGACGCGATGAGTGCCAGCCAAGCCCGGAGTCACCAGCCAGGTCACTAACCCCGTGACCTTGTCGATGGTCATTCCAGGAGGAGCCGTCTCCAACCTATAGCTGACAGTATCTCCATCAATATCCTTGGTTTGGACAACATATTCATACTGCGCTCTATTGGTGAGTGCCGGCGGATTCGACACAATCTGTGGCGAGGAATTGCCCAAGACGATCGGCGCTGAGCGAGCCGGCAGGGCCGACGCCTCCTGATCCCGCGCGATTACTTCGACTGCGACAATGTCCTTTCGATCAAACCCCGTGGTGTCAAGACCGCTTTCCTCACCTTCCTTCACCTGCTTATCATTACGCCACCAGCGATAAGTGAAGTGAATTTCATCACGATCTGGATCGACGGCCTCGACCCTGGCGAGAATCCGGTTGCCTCTTTCAGGCGCATCTGCCTCAATCGTGACATGGGAGATAAGAGGCGGGGTATTCACCACGACGACCGGCTCCGTGCGGTAGGGAGCACTATCTGCCTGACCATCCGACGCGATTACCTCGAGCGCAACCTGGTCGCCTCGTTTGACATGATCCGGCTTCAGTTCGAAGCCAGTCGCACCCAGAACCGGGGCGCCATTTATGATCCATTGAAATCGCTTGGTAGGCTCAGTCCCATCCGGATCATCGGCCGCAACATGTGCGATTATCGGCCCCGCCAATATCAACGGAGCGGGAACGATCGTGACAAGCCGAACCGTGGGAGGGTGATTATTCTTAGGAGCGCCCCCGGTTGCCGACCCGTCTTGGGGAGAAGATGAACAACCCCAGCAGGCAACAACCGCCACGGCCACCAACGATAAACGAGAGACCTGAGGGAGGCCGAGAGAACTACATTCTCTCGACTTCCCGCCTGGTGCAATCCACAAGGCTGTCCTCACAGGTTCGTCCATGAGAAGTACCGACTTCGGGGATCGATAGCCACATTGGCCCCGATGTTAGAGCTTGGAAGACCAGCGCTGGATCCGCAGGTCGCGCAATCGCCAAAGTTTCCTTGGCTCATATTGATCAAAAGTCCAAACGGACTGCCTCCGTCACGGCCAGATCCCATGTGGACCACAATTCCAAACGCCAAACCTTCTCCGAGGGAACCGAACCTATTCACAGTTTGGTTTGCACCCGATGCAGCGGTTCCGATGATCGGCTCTTGGTACGCACTCCCAGTTTTGTAGAACAGCGCCCAGAGTCGGCTGGTCCCGGATGAGACGCAAATGTCGTTAACCGGGATAAAGGTCGGGAAAAATACCACACCCCCGAATACCGTCGGACTGCTCACGGTTCGTTCACCAATGCCATACGGGACAGGCTGCGATGGAGGGTTAGCCGGCTCGACCAGCTTGGTCACCCATCCGTGCTTGCTCTGCACCAGTCCGATGAGCCCTGTAAAGGTCGTGGTCCCGGTGACCCCGGAAACCTGATTGGTCCCGGTCGCCAATCCACAATCCCCGACCCCCACCACACAGACTGTGGCGTTCGAGACATCGACAAGATCATTCTCCATGCAGTTGAGTGCACCGACTGTTTGATTGCAACCTGCATTCAAGACGGAGTCTTTCAACCCGACGAAGTACTGCGTGGAAATATCCGTCTTATCCGACTTGCTGTAGTAGCGACCGCTTCCCGCAAAGACCCACACATTCGCGGCATCATCCACCGTGACAGATGGAGCAGTTGCAACCGGTCCCATCTCCGCCCCGGACAGAAAGGTGTCCAACATCTCGGTTGGAACGCGAGCGCTTCCCGATGAAATACCCCACTGAGTGGGACTCGTCACCGTGCCGAACTTCGCGGTGGCTCCTCCCGCCCCCAAGGTCAAACGATAGATCTTTCCCCTCCAGGGCAAAGCGCCATCATTGATCACTCGCCCGAAATAGACGACGTCATGACGATAGTCTAGGTCTCTATCAAACGCCGTCATGTCTCCGATATATGAGTTCCAGGACCCCGCTAAATACGAAGTCACCAAACTATTATTGCTCCCGGGTCCCGTTGCGAGGTCGATGACAAAGATTTTCCCGCTCTGCGCCGCACTCGCATCGTATCCAGTCGGGCCAGACCCGACCACCATATGCCACTTAGCATTCGTATTGCTGGCCTTCGCGTCGGCCGCTGGATTCACACGAACCACTGCCGGCACACTGGTCGTCAGCCCTAAATCCGAACTGCTGAAGGACCAGAGTAGCTTCGGAGCATCGGGATTGGTGATATCCATCGCAAAGTAGGAACTGTAAAATGTGTAATTGGTCCCACTAATGGTGACAGTGAGGGGCGGTGCGCCGCTCCCCGCCGTGCAGGCGCCGCAACTTCCCCCCATTCGGAATCCACCGATGAGAAGAGTGCCCCATCCGTTCGGATGGTCCGCGTCCGGAGTGAAGATCCGCACATCAGCCACTTTGAGCGGCAAATCGACGTAATAGGCATGCTGGTAGTCAGCGCGAGTCAAAAACTCAAGCTGCGGAAGGAGCTCATAGGGTACGAAGCCCCATAACTCGTCTCCCAACGGCGCCCCCGTGGAATTGTCCGCAGGAGCGGTCGTAAACCAGCCATGTTCGGTGGTATTGGCAGGAGCTGCGGCACTCGTGTCATCACCCGGGTGATAGTAACCCGCATTGAACGCGTGCAACATCCCATCGTTTCCTCCCACGTAGGCCACCTGTCGGCGGTTGTACCATCGCTGGAGGAAGGCCGAGTAACTCTGGTCCCCATAGATCGCGTCGTGCCGATCCCTTGGGCCTGCAACCACTGTGGGTGTCGAGTGAATGACGTCTCCGAGCTTCCACACCTTCAAGGTCCCGCTCCCGGCCGGTACCTGGAGCCGACGATCCCTTGTCGTGGACTGCTCCGCACAGCTTCCTACATCGCAGCCACGTACAAAGTTGATGATTTTGGTTCCCTCAGCACTCGACGCCGCTCGGAGGTACGGCCGAAGCGTCGCTTCATTGGCCGTCGTAAACGCCATCTGCTCACCGGAATCCACCACTCCGTCATGGTCCGAGTCGACCCACGTGAGGATGGTACGGGTGGATGCATCTTTCAGGGCCAATTGCTTGCCGGCTTCCCAAATCGGAAGGATGTCGCTCAGCAATTTCCCGCAGGGGTTACAGTCTGCCAATGTCACCAAGTTGTCGCCATTTTGATCATTCGGTAAGCCATCACCGTCACTATCGACATACTTATCAACTTTGACCGAATTCGACACCGCATCAAACCGAGTCTTAATGATCCGATCGACCTTGTAGTCCAGTCGACCATCTTGATTCGTATCCTCACGGGTATTGCCGAATGTATCGATGAATAGGGACTGCGTGTAGCCGGTCCATTTCACATCCGCAAGCGTCGACGGTTCGATAGTGCTGGGATAGAAATACGATTGATATAGCGCGCCTTCCCCCGTCGAGGCCGTAGCCAGAACGGACACGGAGGAACCTGAGGCGCTCCGCCTAAGAATGCTGGCGATCGTCGCGAGCAGCTTGTCTTGCAGGTCGTCGACATTCGAGGATTCAAAATAGGCATCGGGAATACCGTCCGCAGTCGAAGCACCCGTGAGGTTGTTTTCCTTATCCCATTCGTTTGTTTGGGG
>JBDTWG010000105.1:0-10648 GCA_040006855.1 Nitrospira sp. | reverse complement strand
CTCGGCGGAGCCCGAATATTCGAAGTAATTGTCCCGTGTTTCGATCACACCAACCCTGGCAAGCCGTCCCGCCGGAATCTCTTTGACGAGTAGATCCCACATGAGAAGCACTAGATTTTCCCCAGTGGTTGTCTGGTTCGCAAATGCTCTGTCCTGATTCAAATCCCGATGATCAAAGCGCTGCAGCACCGTACGCTCAACGATGGCATCGAGTTGCTGCCCATCCAGCACCTGATGCGTCTTGGGATCAATGTCGCCCTTGACGGACACAAACACGACATAATTGTGTCCATGTCCGTTGAGATTATTACACTTCCCGAAAATGGCCAAGTTCTCCTCAGGCGACAGTTGGTCGGTATGCAGACGGTGCGCCGCGCAGAAGCGATAGCGGCGAGTGATCGTGGCCTGAGACATCGAGACAGCTCTCCTGGAGGATGATCAGAACGAACAAGCCGGGAGAGCTCCCGTTTTGGATGAGAGCCACTCCCGGCTTACTGCTTCACTCAGCGAGAATCAGCACCCCGGTTGTAAGACAATCGGAATGCTTATGCACTGAAAGAACTGCCGCAACCGCATGTCGTCTTCGCTTGCGGATTCTTAATCGAGAACCCTGACCCCTGCAGGCTATCGACGTAATCAACTTCCGCGCCCTGGAGCAGCGGAGCGCTCTGCGAGTCCATGATAACTTTCACGTCACCCTTTTCGATAACCGTATCGTCGTCGGCCATTTTGGATTCAAAGGCCATCCCGTATTGATAGCCATGGCACCCGCCGCCACGAACATACACGCGAAGACCGACCACATCTTTTTCCTCAGCCATGAGTTCTTTTATCTTCTGCTCCGCCAACTGCGTAATCGTCACCATAATGGGTCCTCCTTGTGAACTACGTGTCTCGCACGTTGTCTGAGTTTACCATCTCTCGGGAGCTTACGGAAGTCCGGCTCCTCTTTTCTCTACCTCAATCGAGGCCACCGAGGTGGGTTGCACCCACTTGGTTTCTGGAACCCGCACTATTACATCGCCCAAAACCTTCGCTTGGCAACCAAGCCGATGCCACGGCTCAGACAGGGCTTCACGATCCAACAAATCCTGTTCATCAAAATCAATCTCGGACAGATTGTCCTCACCCAGTTGCACTTCCACGCGGCACGTCGTGCAGGATGCATTGCCCCCGCAGTCGTTGTTCAATTCGAACCCGAGAACCTTGGCAGCCTCTAGCAATGTGAGGTTCGCATCAACCTCTCCGCTCTTACCATCCGTATGGAGAAAGCTCACACGCGGCATGCGACGTCTCCTTTACGCACTTGCGCCAGCTCCGGCCCTGGCCGGCTGGAATGGACAGCGCTGCAGGCGAATATGCTCTTCGAATTCGTGCTGGAACAACCGGAGACTACTCTGCACCAGCACAGCCGCCCCGGTAATAAGCGTACAATATCCCGTGCCCTTCACAAAACCACAGAGCTGCAGCAACGAGTCGAGGTCCTTTTGGGTTCCTTCTCCTCGCTCGATCTTGTCGACCAAGCTCGCCAGGTTAATGGTTCCCATTCGGCACGGAGGGCACTGCCCGCAGCTTTCACCCTTAAAGAAATTCGAGTATTTGAGAGTGGCCGCGACCATGCAGGTGGCATCGTCAATCACAATGGTTCCCGCGGAGCCCAGCCCAGTTCCGGCTTTCTTGAGCGAATCAAAATCCATCGGAAGATCTAACTGATCCGCAGTCACCATCGAAAAAGCGGGCCCACCCGGGAATACGGCCTTGATCTTACGTCCGTTTGGAACACCACCGCCACACGTCTCGATGAGGTCCCTGATGGTGATTCCCATCGGCATTTCATATACACCGGGCCTGTTCACCGCTCCGCTGAGCGAAAAAAGCATGGTACCAGGACACTTCTCCGTGCCCACCTCACCAAACCACGCGGCGCCGTTTCTCAAAATCTTCGGAATATTGCAGAGCGTCTCGACGTTGTTCACTAAGGTCGGTTTACCGTATAGCCCAAAATCAGTCGGATAGAACGGCGGCTTCTGACGTGGCATCGCCGGACGGCCTTGCATCGACTCCAACATCGCCGTCTCTTCACCTGCCACATAGCTGCCATGACCGGAAAACACTTCGAGCTCCAAGTCCACGCCGGTACCAAGAATATTCTTCCCCAATAACCCGCGTTCCCGCGCCTGGTCGATCGCCTTCCTCAGGTTGGCTTCTTCTTCCTCATACTCATGATTCACATAGATGTAGGATGCCTTGGCATTCACGGTTCGAGAAGCAATCAGGCAACCTTCGATGAGCTGATGCGGGATATGTTTGAGCAAATGGCGATCCTTGAAGGTGCCCGGTTCATGCTCCCCCGCGTTGCAGACAAAGTACCGCTCCTTCACTCGATGGTTGAGGACCTTGTCCCATTTCGTGCCGGTGGGGAAACCTGCTCCTCCACGGCCACGCAAGCCGGCCTTCTTTATCTCTCCGACGATATCGTCTGGCGTAAGCTCTTTCAGACACTTCCGCCAGGCTTCGTACCCACCGGTCTTGAGATAGGGATCAATTTCCCAGGGAGCGCCTTCAAGCTTCTGCAATACCCTTGGTTGAGGTAGGGTCACGTTGTTCCCTTTCGGGGGTAACACCCCCAGGTTAGCAGGCATGTACTATAAGGCTGCCCCCCAGGGGTCGTCAAGCCAAGTCACCCTGATTAGGCCTGAATCTCAATCGGTTATGGCTGATAGCCCTAGAGCGAACCAGTCCAAAGACTCGCAGGAGCACGACACAGGTTCCCAGTATGGATCCAGACAAGAAAAAGGGGACTGGCCATCCTCTCGAACGACCAATCCCCATTGCGTTCTTGCTGCGCGTTGTTACTTAAAGTGGCTTCCCGCTCCCATGAAGAACAACATGGGAATGGACAGCAAGAAATTGATACGCGATGCGAGTAAGGCCGTTCGTCCCCACTGGGCCATCTCTGGCGGAGCGGGAGTACCCTGGGCAGCTGCAGCGACCGCCGCAATGACCTTCTTTTGATTCGGCCAAATCACTCCATGGACATTTCCCATCATGATGATTCCGAGCAGACCGCCGATCCCCAACGCAATGGCCCCCGTTCCCCCCTTCGCATAGAGATAACCGTAGAGCACAATACCCGCAAGGACGGTCACGGTAGCGCCATGGCGGAACCAATTCAGGGCAGCCGGCATCAGCTTCGGAATCACGATGTTTTTCGTCGGCCCATCCAGGCTCTTCAGAAAGCCGGCATTGATGAGGTTAAAGAAGTACAGGAGTCCGATCCAGGTAATGCCGGCCAGGAAATGGATCCAGCGCACGATCAGACCGAACCAGTCGGCGTCGCCCGCTCCCACCCCAGTCATCCCCAGATAGATGACTATCAATCCGACAGAGAGCGCAAAACCTGCGCCCAATGTCTGATACGGATCTTCAAGAAATTTCATAGTTCCCCCAACTGAAACGGTTTAGTGCAAGCTACGTTCTCTACTGTAGGCTATGGAGCCTTGTCAAGCAGCCTGCCTGTCTCATCATGTGAAATGCGGCCGGTTTATGCGGTCAACAGACGATCAACCACCAGGCACAATTCCCGCACCGCTTCGGCAGATGCTTGCAATGCAGTCCGCTCCTCGACGGTGAGGTCATACTCGATAATGGATTCGCCGCCACCACGACCCAATGTGACAGGCACGCCCACAATGACGTCTTTCAATCCATACTCGCCCTCGCAGAACATGGCACAAGGCACCACACGCTTCTCGTCCTTGATAATCGCCTCGACCATATCCACCGCGGAAGCGGACGGCGCGTAAAATGCACTGCCCGTCTTGAGCAAGCCCACGATCTCCGCGCCACCGTCTTGCGTGCGCTTGATCAACGCCGCGAGTCGCTCGGGAGCCAGCCGCTCAGTGATGGGTTTCCCCGATACCGTCGTGTGCCTTATCAGTGGCACCATGGTGTCCCCATGCCCGCCTAAGACCATCGCATGCACGTCTGTCCCTGGCACGTTCAATTCTTCCGCGACAAACGCCCGCAACCGCGCGGTATCGAGGACTCCCGCCATGCCAAGCACCCGCGATTTCGGCAGACCACTGACCTGCCGCGCCACATGCACCATGGCGTCCAACGGATTCGTCACCAGGATGAGAATGATGTTCGGCGAACGGGCCACCAGCTCTCTCACCACCGTCTGCACGATTTTCGCATTCGTCACCAACAGCTCATCCCGACTCATCCCCGGCTTTCTGGGCATGCCCGACGTTATGACGGCAATGGCAGACCCTGCCGTCTCCTCATACCCGTTTGCGCCGACGACGCGCGTGCTGTAGCCACAGACAGGCCCAGCCTGCGTAATATCCAATGCCTTGCCTTGCGGGATTCCCGGCACAATGTCCACCAGCACGACATCGTACGCATTTTTCTCAGCCAGCCGCTGCGCGACAGTCCCGCCGACATTGCCCGCGCCCACTACCGTAATTTTCGGTCGCCCCATCATCCCACCTCGTGAAACATGAAGCGTGAAGCGTGACGTGCAAAGCTTCCCTTACACCTCACCCCTGACCCTTCACGCGTGTTCGTGCCCCGTCCATCCGCCGACCTTGAAATTGATCGTGCAGACAAAATTATCACCGTCATAAAAATTCACTTTGATTTTCTTTTTCCCATAATTCGTCGCGAGAAAATCTTCGGGCGTCTCAACCAGGCCCTGGTAGCCACCTGCGGGATAATCGCCCAGTTCGTGGAATACCACGATCATGCCGGCTTTGACTTCCTCAAGGATTTTGGCGGTACAACGCGGGTAGATCTCCCAAAACTTGGCATCGATCTCATCTCGCGTGGGTTCCGGGCGCTCCTCGCCCGGCTTGAAGTTTCGATTCGCAAATTTCGCCTGCCGCCGAACATAGGGATATTGATGGCCCGTAAACAGTTTGTAGAGCCAGGGTGGCACGGTCGGTCGTGGTGGCTGCTCAATCATTGTTGGTATGCTCCAGTGCTGCAAAGGCCTCGTTCACGACCCTTCAGGCCGTCAGCCGATGGTAAATCCTCGGGAGCTTCTCCGGCAACCCCTCCACCCGATCGATCACCACATAACGCACATCTCCGTACATTCGACGCAGATAGGGATCCGCCTGCTTGTCGATCGTAATACAGACCGGCTCAATGCCACTGGCGCGAGCCTCCCGCAAGGCCATGCGTGTATCTTCCAAGGAATAGTCCTCTTTATAGCCGTCATCCAAGGGTCGGCCGTCGCTGAGGATGATTAAAATTCGCGTCTTTGCCTGGCGGGTAAGGAGCTTGCTCGTGGCATGGCGAATGGCCGCGCCATCGCGGTTCTGCTGCAGCGGCAC
Source organism: Nitrospira sp. (assembly GCA_040006855.1). Taxonomy (GTDB): domain Bacteria; phylum Nitrospirota; class Nitrospiria; order Nitrospirales; family Nitrospiraceae; genus Nitrospira_A. Next base: position 5,306 of record JBDTWG010000105.1, on the reverse strand, counting down.
AATACCCCCCAGCTTGGCGCCTGCGCGGCCGGTCACGGGTTCGTCAAACGCCTTGACCACCACGAAATCCACCTGATGCCGTCCTTGTCCTGAATAGCCGTACACGGCAAATTGGTCCCCGATCGCCGTGAGCGCTTCGCACAGGAGTACCAAGCCCTGCTTCTCGACATCGATAATCCTCCGGCCTTGGTCGACCTGCCGGCTCGTAGACCCGCTGAGGTCCACCAAAAAGGCCGCGGCCACGTCCCGTTCCCGCTTTTCGCGTCGCACATAGATCCGTTCCGATGGTTCAATGCCCGCCGCGAGGTCGGCCAACCGACCGATGACCGCATCCATATCCAGGTCCTCCCCATCGAGCTGACCAGCGAGGCGCCGCAGCCCCGGAGGACGCAGGCTTTCAAAATAGCGCCGCAGCAGCCTTACGGTTCCGCCCTGCGCTGCCAAGGTGGCCTCTACAAAATCAGACGATCCCTCTAGCGCCTCACGCTCGACCACGCGGCACCAGTTCATCCGATAGTCCTGGATGGCGGCATCCCATTCATGGTAGCGAACGGCCTTCACGGCTCCGAGTTTGTGGTCATCAGACCGCTGCCCCTCGCCTTCCACTGCCAGGACCTCCTCCACAAGCGACGGCTGACGACGACCCGGAACCAGCATCTCTTCTGAAGTCTGTTGAGAGCGAGCCGTTCCCCCTCCTGACGACCCTCCGGAATCACCGGCCAAACCGGTGCCCCCTTCGCTATCGCCTTGTCCGGAAGCGCTCGTCTGTTCAGAAGAGGATTCACTTCGCTCCCTTACCAAATTGGGATCCATCGCTCCGCGATAGTCCCAGTTGTCCATCGGACGGTAGGTGTCTGAGAGATCTTCTGAAGATTTTGGCGCAGGGATCGATTGCTCCGGAGCCGCCGACTCATTCTCAGGCGGGACGGATTCCCGCCTGATGGCAAGTAGTTCGTCCATACGCAGATAAAGGCGGTCGGCCAATCGCACGGCTTCCTCGGCAGTCGACGAGGGGCGGAAGATCGTCTGACAGAGCGTCCAGAGCTGATCGACTTCATCCTTGACGACAGCAGGAACCGTGATAGATCCGGCTTCGGCAGTGGAGAGCAGCAGCAGCTGGTCGACAACCAATTCGCGCACGGTCATGCCATGTGCCAGACTTCGAATCGTGACGGCGTCTTTAGCCATGGCTGCCAAGTCACGGCTCAGGCCGGGATATTCAGCCCGCAGCAACGACTCGACTCGGGCATCTTCGAGGAGGGCCCAGAGATCGCGAATCAGACCGGGCTGGGGATATCGCGCAAACACATCGCCTAATGTCCGCGCTTCCTTCGCAGCGGCCCGCCCATATCGCTGCCCGAGATCCTCGACCAAGTCCTGTAATTGGGCAATTGGCCACTCGAACGTGCCGAATTCCAGATGTCCGGCCTCGTGCGCAACCATCACCATATACAAACGTACATTTTCGTCGAACGTCGGATAACGTCGAACAATCGAGGGTAACCCGATACTTCGCCCATCCTCACTCACCGTCGCACGGGCCAGTGGCTGGCCAGACTCGAGAGAATCCGGGAGATCGTAAATACGTAGATCGCGACCGCACAGCGCCTGCGCAAACAGCTTGATGCGCCTGGCAATCTGCCGCAAGGGCACACCGCTGAGAGCTTGCGACACTGCGCCCAAAGCCTTCTCTGTCTCCATGGCAAAGTAGGCCCTGCCCCCATCCAAGCTATACTCCAGTATCTCCATGCCGGAGGCAAACCAGGCTTGGAACTTCTTCTGGGCGCCCTCGCCACCACCGATCAATGCCACCAATTCAGGGCATCGCCGGATATAGGCCAGCGCCGTTTCGGCATCGCGTTCTGCGACCAACAGAGCATACTGCAGCACCTGCATCTGCCAATCGTCAGTGGGAAGCCGCCGCAAAATCGCCGGGGCCTCTGACAGGACCGCGATACCGCTGTCCGGCGATCGGGCCGCCATCTGCGCGCCTAAGCGAATCACCTGGTTGCGTTGGCCTTGCGCGGGTATATCTCCCAAGATGGCCGGGCTCGTGCGAAAGAACTCCAACGCGCCCAGGTAATCCGGCTTACCGAGACTGTTCTCAACAATCAATTTCGTACCGAACTGCACCCAGGAGCGAACACCATCGAGGGGCAGCAGGGGCGCAATCGAGGGAATCTGTCGGATATATTCAACCGCCAGGGCAAAATCGGTTTCTGCCAGCTCACAGGCCAACTCCATCCATGTGGACCAGTCGGCGGAGGGCAAGACTCCCACTGCCTCCGGTGCAATCCGAATAAATTCCACCGCCACATTGGCGTTGCGATCAGCCAATTCCAACCCGGTGTGCAGCACCACCTTCCGCTTCGAGGGATCCAGGAGCCCGAGCAACAGCGGGCTCTCCTTAAAAAACCTGAGTGCTAACGCGCCGGAATCCCCCGCGATGGCCACTCCGAGATCGAGCCATGGAAGGACATCCGCCAGCACCTCACGACGTTGCATCTCCGGCAGCGCGTCAACGGCGCTCTTGGCGGCTTTGGGAGCCTGCTTCGTCAGTTCCTCCAGCAACACCAACACACCGTCCACAGCATCGTGCCTGGTCACCTGCTGCATAATGGCGTCGACCACAGCCACGGCAGCATTCTGTCCGAGCTGGACGGCCAACTGATCGCATAGTTGTTGCTGAGCACGCCCCGAAGCCATATCACCAATAGTCCTTTTTGGCGGAAGTTGTGGATTGTAAAGGACACAATTTCGCTTGTAAACTGTGCCCTCGCGAACAGACAGTCTTCGCAGATGCGATTCATTACTGTGCAGTGGGAATGCGGGGGACGGAATGGGTGAGCCGAGCAAACAGAGCCTCGACAAAATGTGGAAGTATGTAAAGGGCTTCGCCGAGAAAAGCGGCACAGCCATGCACCCGAATCAGGCTGTCACTAATGCGGTCGTGCTAGGCCTCGCCGCTCACGTGGACGAACTGGGCAAACCCTTGTGCCCGTGCAACTTTTATCCAGATAAGCAGGCCGAAGCCAAGTTGCGACGCTGGATGTGCGCCTGCGACGAGATGCAAATCTATAAATATTGCCATTGCCTGCTCTTCGTCCGCGAGGACGGCATGCCGATCACCGAGTACCTACCCGAAGATCATGAAGGTCGTCAATGTTACGGCCTCATCACCGATCCGACTCCTGAAAAAGGCCGGGCGCTCCGGCACAAGGCGCTTCCGATGGCGCCAAAAGAATCGAATCTTCCTCAAGCCCCGGATCCTGCCTCGCAACCGTGAACGCCCCTACACGGCCTCATCGAACCAGTCGGTTCACTCTGGTTCTCTCATCTCTGTCCGTTGTGGCCTGCCTCAACGCGACCGGCTGCCTTCACACGATGGAGGCCATCGACCCACGGATATTACCGGTCGACACGGTTTCCGCCCAGCGACTACAGAGTCATGTGGCATTCCTAGCAGGCCCCGAGCAAACCGGCCGTCAGCCTGGCTCGCCGGGCAACCGCCAAGCCGCCCAGTACCTTGAGGACCAGTTTCGAGCGGTCGGACTCCAACCGCTGCCGTCTCTTGGCGGCTATCGACAAGCGATTGCACCCCAGATCGGCGACAACCTCATCGGCTTCATCCCGCCGGCTGCCGGCACCGGCCCCGCGCGATGGCTTGTGATCGGCGCGCATTATGACCATCTTGGCTACCCCTTTCTCGGTGCGGACGACAATGCATCTTCCATTGCCATCCTCCTCGAAACCGCGCGGCACATGGCGAAACCCTCGCACCATGGAATCATCTTTGTAGCCTTCAACAGCGAGGAATCCCCTTACTTCGGAACTGCTGAAATGGGATCGCAGTTTTTATTTCATCACCTCCCGGTTGAAATCGGCCGCGCGGGCAATATTCAGGCGGTGATCATCATGGACCTCATGGGCGGCGTACAGTGGACACCGCTGAAGGATGCGATTTTTGCCACCGGCGCTGAGAAAAGTCCCGAGCTGTATCAACGACTCAAAGACACTGTCGCCTCACCCCTCACGGTCATTCCTGTTGGCATTCACCTCGTCGAAGAAATTCCTGATCACGGCCATAAAGCCTTCAGCGACTATGACGTCTTTCGGAATCATGGGCTGCCGTTTCTTTTTCTCTCCGCCGGGCGCACACCCCGCTACCACACCGCAGGGGATGTCACCAGCACCTTGCACTACGAACGCATGGCCGCCACGGTCGAATGGCTCCGGCGCCTTATTGCCCTCATCGATCAGGACGAGACGCCCTACACATTCAACGCACAGCGCGTGGAGTTTGCCGATGAGGTAGCTTCGTTTCGCAGGATTGTCGACCAGGCATCGCACGACGATACCCTGATCCCAGGCACCTCGCGATGGTCGCTCTACAAATTGAGGAAGGACGCCGAATGGCTGCGGACGGTCGACAGCTCAGTGCCGACGCCGTCACAACTGGACCGGTTGGAGCGCATCTCGATCCGCATTCAATGTCTGCTGGCCAACTACTCGGGCTGTTTTACGTTTTAAGCAGTTCAGCCCACGCCCCCTGAGTCACGCACAGGCTTCGTCATTGCCAGCCGGCGGTTTCGTACCCCTTCTCCTTCAGGCAACGTTCCACGAAGGCCGCATACTCCTGTTGCGGCTCCAGTGGCTTATAGGTGCCGGCAAGGAGACCCAGCACCCCACCCACTGCTCCTCCCGCCGCCGCCCCGATGGCGATCCCTGTCGGGCCACCGATCAATCCGGTGGATGCCCCCACCGCCGCCCCACCGATCACCCCCAACGCAATGCCCGCGCCGGCATTCCCGCTTCGATTGGTGCCATGGTGCAAGCCTGCACGCTCGGCTTTCAGCCCACATACCGCCGCTTCGCGCTCAGCCGTATCCTTGCCATACAATTGCAGTTGGAGATTGGACCTAAAAACTGGTTCAGGTCCAGCGCAAGCCATAAGGCTGCTCGCCGTAAGAATGACTATGAGGAGATAGGCTGAAGAAGACTTTGTGCCTGCGACTCGTTGCGTGGCCTCGAATCGAGGGGATTCTGAAACGTCGAATTCTCCCCACGCGCTGATTGTCATGTGGCCACCTCGCGCTCCTCCCTCTGCCCGTGCTGAGTCGTTCAAGGATGACCTCCTCATCGAGGACCATCTGCTTCGAGCTGAAATCGCTTACGCACCTGCTCGACAGACCGCCCCTTCACCAACAGGCATTTTTGCCTCGCACCCGCCCCACTGAGAATCTCTACCGCCCTGAGCGAGACGTCGCAATGGCGGGCGATGAATCGGCATAATTCATCATTCGCCG
>JBDTWG010000104.1:0-10657 GCA_040006855.1 Nitrospira sp. | reverse complement strand
GAAGGAGCCGCCAAGGTGGCGAACCGTATTCCTCCAGATAGAACCTCGAACGACCTGATCGTCGAAGGCGCGCGCCAAAATAATCTGAAGAATATTTCCCTGCGGATTCCTCATAACCAGGTGACCGCAATCACCGGCCTGTCCGGATCGGGCAAATCCTCACTGGCTTTCGACACACTGTTTGCGGAAGGACAGTGGCGCTACGTGGAGTCCCTGTCGACCTACGCCCGAATGTTTCTCGACAAGGTGAACCGCCCGGATGTGGATCGCATGATCAACATTCGTCCCGCGATTGCCATTGAGCAGAAGAATCCGATTCGCACGGCCCGTTCAACGGTGGGCACTGCCACGGAGCTCGCCGATCTGCTGCGACTCCTCTTCGCCAAAATCGGGAAGCCGGTCTGTCCGGATTGCAATCAAGAGGCGCGGGGCTATCATCCTGGGTCGCTGGCCGAAGAGTTGCTGGCGCAATTCCCCGACGCGCGAGCGATGATTCTTTTCCCCATCAAGGACCTTGGCCCCGGTCACGACCGGTCGTTACTCGACTCGCTCTTGAAACGGGGCTTCACCAGGCTGCGCTGTGGCGATGAACTGCTGGACCTCCACGACCAAGCCACACTCCCAGAGACACGCGAGACTGGCATCCAGGTCGTGCTGGATCGCCTCGTCCTCAGGCCGGACAACCGACACCGGGTGATCGAAGCCATCGAGATCGCGTTTCAGGAAGCCGAGGGTGTCTGTCAGGTCGAGGTCATCGGGCATGGCCTCCGGACCTACAGCACTCACTTTCGCTGTCAGGGTTGCGGGCGAACCTTCGAACCGTTGCGGCCGTTGTTGTTTTCATTCAACCATCCATTGGGGGCCTGTCCCGAGTGCAAAGGATTCGGCAACATCCTGCGATATGACCAAGAGCTGGTCATCCCCGATCGCAGCAAGTCGCTCGCCGGGGGCGTCATCGAGCCCTGGAGCAAGCCGGGCTCAGACTGGTGGCAAAAGCAAATGTTGCTGGCGATGAAAAAGCTGGGGGTCGATCTGACGGTTCCCTTTCAGGAACTTCCCGCCGAGGTGCAGCAGCTTATCTGGGAAGGCAACGATCATGTCGAAGGCATTCGGCAGTACTTCGACTATTTAGAAACCAAGCGCTACAAACTCCATGTGCGGGTGCTGCTGAGCCGATACCGCAGCCCCGCCACTTGTCCGACCTGTCACGGGAGCCGCCTCAAGCCGGCCGCCCGCTTCGTCAAGCTGGCAGGATATGACTTTGTGCAGCTCAATGAGCTCACTATTGAGGCCGCCGCAGCCTGGTTTCAGCGCTTGGCCCTGCCCGCGTTCGATGCCGATATCGCCAAAGACATCCTCCGCCAGTTGCAGGCCAAGCTGAACTTTTTACTCCGAGTGGGACTCAGCTACCTGACGCTTTCGCGCCAGACCAAAACGCTGTCCGGTGGTGAAGCTCAACGGATTGCCTTGGCCAATCAGCTCGGCTCTCGATTGGTAGGCACGTTGTACGTGTTGGATGAGCCGACGATCGGGCTCCATGCCCGCGACACCGCCACGCTCGCCGGCATCCTCCGCGACCTGGCCGACCATGGCAATACCGTCATCGTCGTGGAACACGACCCGATGATGATTCGAACCGCCGACCATATCGTCGAAATGGGTCCCGGTTCAGGGGAGCAGGGTGGTCACATCGTATGCGCGGCGCCGCGCGAGCAATTCCTGGCCGATCCGAAGTCGCTCACCGCCCGATACCTGCGAGGCGAAGAGACCATTCCACTTCCGAAAACCCGCCGCTCCGGCAACGGCAAAGTGCTCAGCATCGCGGGTGCCGCGGAACATAATCTCAAAAACTTGGTGGTCAAGATTCCGCTGCATATGCTGGTCTGCGTGACCGGCGTCTCCGGATCGGGGAAAAGCACGCTTATCGAAAAGACGTTATATCGGGCCGCGGCCAGGGCTTTCCGTGTCGAATCTTTACCGATGGGGAAATTCCAGGCCATTAAGGGGCTCGAACATTTGAAAGGCGTGCGCCTGATCAACCAACAACCGATCGGCCGAACACCCCGTTCGAACCCCATTACGTACCTGAAGGCGTTCGACGAAATTCGCACTCTGTTTGCCTCGGAGCGAGATGCCTTACGACAGGGGCTGACGCCCGGGCACTTCTCCTTCAATTCTGCCGGCGGGCGTTGCGAGCGGTGTGAGGGTAATGGTTACGAAAAATTGGAGATGTATTTTTTCGAAGACATCTATGCCACGTGCGAACAATGCAACGGTCGTCGCTTCAAACCAGAAATCCTCAGCATTCGGTATCGCGGCAAAACCATCCACGACGTGCTGAGCCTGACCGTGACGGAGGCACAGGCGTTTTTCTCCGGCTCACCCAAGCTGACCGAAAAGCTCTATCTGCTGTCCTCGATCGGCCTGGGCTATCTGCGACTGGGCCAAGCCGCCACGACCCTGTCCGGAGGCGAGGCGCAACGGTTGAAGATCGCCGCCGAGCTGAAAGATCCATCGGCGCACAATCTGCTCTATATTCTGGATGAGCCGACTACCGGTCTTCACCTCGACGACATCAAGAAGCTGTTGGCCGTCCTGCACAAACTTGTGGATGCGGGCAATACCCTCATCGTCGTCGAGCACAATCTGGATGTTATCAAAACAGCCGATTGGGTCATCGATCTTGGGCCTGAAGGAGGTGAGGCAGGCGGACACATCATCGCTGAAGGTCGACCTGAACAGGTGGCGAAGATCGCCCAGTCTCACACGGGACAGTTTCTCGCGAAGGTATTAGCAGCGGCGCAGGGTGCACCGCGAGCACAGGGCCGATGATGGATGCGTTCGTCTAGTTGCAGGAGGGATCGAACGGCATATCTGCATAGTGCCGCGACTCGTCGTCCAGGGACAGGACGATATCAGACCAGATCTCTGTGGGATTTTTCTCGAAGACGATCGACGGATCGGCCGGCAGGGTGATCCAAGAGCCGGTTTGCATTTCCGATTCCAGCTGACCCGGTCCCCAGCCAGAATATCCCAGGTAGGCACGAAACGATTCCTTCTCCGGCTGCTGCATGAGGATGCGCTCCATAATCTCCAAATCACCGCCCAGACAGACACCATCGATCACCTGATGCGAATTCTCAGGGGTTTGATTGATCCGATAGAGCATCATCACCTGGTTGGTTTGCACAGGCCCTCCCGCATAGAGCACATGCGGCTGTCCTTCCAAGATCGGAACCTGGGGCAAGGCCTCGGAGATGGACATTCCAGTCGGGCGGTTGACGATGACGCCCAATGCACCTTCCGGTCCATGCTCGCACAAAAGCACTACCGCCTGCCGAAAGTTCGGGTCTTTTAACGCCGGCGCGGCGACCAGAAGAATACCTTTTCCGAGAGGAGTCATCATGGTTCATCCTACCCTGTGCGTGCGAGCGACGCAAGGTGAGTCATGAAAGGCATACGGGTGGAGTTAGAGACCGCCGTACAAAGCCGGACGGCGATCGCGGAGCAGGTCATTGTAGGGATTGAGCGCCTTCGTTCGAGCTTCAGTCGGGTCAATCTCAACGATGGCCAGGTCTTCGGCCTCACGAGGAGCGCGATGCACAATGTGACCGCGCGGACTGACGACTTCGCTCATCCCGATAAAGGTCAACCGATCCTTGCCTCCGCGGGCTTCACTGCCGATCCGGTTCGCCGTCACACTGAAGACCCGGTTCTCCAAGCAACGCGTCACCATCGAGTCCGGGCAATGCGGCAGCACAAGGTTTGACGGATGCGCAATGATATCCGCGCCCTGCAATGCCAGCGTACGGGCCGCTTCCGGATAAAACCAGTCGAAACAGATCATGACACCGACCTTGGCAACCCCGATATCCCACACGTGAAAGCCTGTATCGCCCGGCGTGAAAAAGAGCGTTTCCTCAAAAAAGAGATGGGTTTTGCGATAACAGCCGATAAATCCCTTCGGCCCGACCACCACCGCCGAGTTAAAACAATGCGCGCCGGCCCGTTCCGGCAACCCAGCCACGATCGTCACCCCACGACGCCGGGCGATCTCCGACAACCGTTTCGTGGTCGTGCCGTCCGGGATCGGTTCCGCGAGCTGCGCCACTTCATCCTGGGAAACAAACTGATAACCAGTGGCGAACAGCTCCGGCAAGACAATAAGGTCGGCTTCCACCTGCTCAAGTCGAGCCGTCACCAGGTCAAGATTGCGGGCGACCTCGCCGAAGACCGGGTCAAATTGGAAGTAGCCGACTCGCATGGTGCTGCCTTTCGGATAAAATAAAAAACGGGCAGGTAGTCCCCCTGCCCGTTTCGCGTCTCAGCCATTGTTGCCGCGCAAGAGATGCTTACATGCCCTCTGACAAATGGGGAATGGCGTTCTCGACTGCTTTGGTCGCCACATCGGCATGGCCGGCCTTGCCGTGTTCGATCCCATCCTTCAACCCCTTGATCCCTTCAGCCACGTGGGGGTTCTTGGTTTCAGTCATGGCTCCCTCGGCGTGCTTGAGCGCAGTTTCCGCATGCTTCACGAGTGCGTCCGCATGGCCTTGTTTCCCATGAGCGACCGCCTCCTTGGCATGTTCCACCGCTTCCGCCTGATGTTTATTTCCTGCTGCGAAGGCCACGCCGGAAACCATCGGCGCTCCGACGAGCGCCATCATGACACCAGCCACCACCACTCCCCGCCATTTAGCAGTCTGCATGAAACGCCTCCTCTGTATGGATGTGCACCGCATCATCGTATCGCTTCTGTCAGCATAAAGAGGGCTCTGCATCCTGTCAAGACGGCCGCATCCCGGACGGCGCCGTCGATTCCGTCAAACCCAAGAGCTTCTGCAACGCGAGCAGATCTTTTTCTACCGGACAGGCAAAATCCCGGCTCCACTCCCACCAGGACCCCGGATAATTACGCAGATGCGCATAGCCGGCGAGCCGTAGAACAAAGTAGAGCCATCCCGCGCGGACACCGCCCGTGCAGTAGCAGATTGTGTCGTGCGCCGGATTGAGCCCTTTCATATCCAGCTGCGATGTAATCGCCGCCATGTCCTTCACCGTGGCATCGGGATTGAGAAATCCGCTCCATGCCACATGCACGGCGCCCGGAATATGACCGGGGCGCGGAATGCCGGATACTTCCTTCCCCAGATACTCTTCAAGACTGCGCGCGTCCACAATCGTCGTCGTAGGGTGCGGCTTTCTCACGATCCCCTTCAACTCCTCCTTCATGATGATCGCCGACTCAACGGCGGTCACGGTGAAGTTTCCAGGCGCCGTTCGCACCGCTCCGTGCTCGAATGGGCGACGCTCCTCGATCCATTTGACCCATCCACCGTCCAGCACTTTGAGATTTTTGTGACCTAAGTATTCCAACATCCAAAACATGCGGCCTTCATCACCCCAATTGTCGAACGGGTTCGAATAGATGACGACTTCGCTGTCCTGGTTGAGGCCGAGTGCCTGCACGCGCTTCTCGATCCGCTTCAGGTTCGGATCTAACAATCCCTTGGCCACGGCGTCGGGGTCGCTATAGTCATGCCAGGTGGAATGCACGGCACCGGGGATGTGGCCGCCGAATTCGTAGGCTGCGCTTCCCCGCACATCAATTATCACCAGCCCGGGTTGCCCCAAGCGTTGCTGAAGAGTGTTGCTGTCGATCAATAGTGGATGTTGCATGGGCTCCTCGATCTCCGTCGGTGGATACTTACCCTTTGGACACGGCCGGATTTATACAGGCCAATGGCGGTGGCTCAGGCGCCGGATCGGCAAACGCCGCCGCGAGTCCTTCATTGAATGGGACTTCTCGTTCATAGACTGTAAAGCTATAGGGGTCGTCTGCCATCAGGCCGTATTTGGTCTTCAACATTTCATGCTGCCCATCGGTCAGAATGTGGTACCGGACGCGGGCCGTCAGCGTCAACCCCTTCGAAGCCTCCGGCATACGGTAGGCGAATTGATAGTCCCGGCTGGCCAGCGGGAGTAACCGATTATCGTACAACTCCACGATGGCCGGTTGCCACATAATCCAGCGCCCCATGGTGTGGCTTTTCTCGGCCAAGACCTGGTGACTGCCGTCTTTGACCGTAAACTCGACCGTAAAGTGACGGTCCGGATCGCCCGTCGGAATTTTATGGCCGGCCCCCGCGTTCATGAGCGTCAGCGTCACCGTGACCTCCTCGCCAGGCTTGGGAGCGGAAGGGTCAGCCTTCACTTGAATCGCCACCGCCCGCTTCACCATGTCGGGGTCGTGGCCTCCCCGCCATAGGTGCCGACGGCCTCGCCGGATCGGTCCATTCTCGGCGACCGGACGATCCACTTCCGGCATGTGACAACTTTGGCAGATGAAACCCCGCTCCTGCATGAAGTACTTGCCTTCATATTCAGCATAGGTTCCACAGGGACCCACGTTGTAAAACTGCGCCGGCCCTGACACGACGTTATGGCAGCGCGAACAAAACTGCGCGGTGCGGAAACTGGGATCGAACTTCGTCGGGTGCGGCGCGGCCGAATCGTCAAAGGGCCCGAGAATCACCCCGTCGCGCACATGGCAGGCCGCGCAGGTAATCGATTCTTTTTGCAGAGCGGCATCGAAATGAGGATTGGGCTCTTGCGTGGCCTTCTCCACGCGACCTCGCGGAATGTCCTTGACCAGCGTCGGTTGCTGATTCTCCAAGGGCGTGTGGCAGTTCAGGCACACCCAAATATTCTTATCTTTTTTCCAATAGGCCTGGAAGAACGGATCTTCATAGGCATGGGCGTGGATACTGGTTTTCCACTCGTCGTAGATCTCACGGTGACATTGTCCGCAGGACTCCGCCTTCAGACTGGTCAAACCTTCCGGGATCTTCTGTAACGGAATGGCATGGGCATAGTCCGACCGAAGTCCAAAAATGACGACCGGTTTCACCTCCGTATAATAAAGGTAGATGATCCCCACGATCGTCGCGACGCCCAGCAGGAGTTTTATCCACAGAGTCATGCCTCCACCAGCGCACGGATATGCCGTTCAACCGACGCCGCCAGCGCCGTCAGGTGATAGCCCCCCTCAAGAGACGAGAGCAGGCGCCCCTGGCAATGCTGCTTGGCAACTCCAGCCACAATAGCCGTCAGGTCTGCGTAGCCTTCCTCCGTCAGCCCCATGCTGGCTAATGGATCGTCTCGATGCGCATCGAACCCGGCGGAGATGATCACAAAGTCCGGCTTGAAGGCATCGGCAGCCGGCACCAAGACCTTCTGAAAGACGGCTCGATATTCATCGTCACCTTCACCCGCCTCCATCGGCACATTGATCGTGAGCCCCTCCGCTACGCCGCTTCCACGCTCGCTGGCGCGTCCGGTTCCAGGATAATGCGGGTACTGATGGGTACTGAAGAACAACACCGACGGGTCTGATTCAAAACTGTGCTGCGTGCCGTTACCGTGATGGACATCCCAATCCACGATCAAGACTCGTTGCAGTCCGTAACGCTTCTGCACATAGCGCGCGGCGATTGCCACATTGTTGAAGAGACAGAAGCCCATTGCGCGATCGGCCTCCGCATGGTGACCCGGTGGACGGACCGCGCAAAAGGCATGCTGAACCTCGCCGGCCATGATCGCATCCACTCCGGCCAACGCTCCACCGGCTGCGAGGTACGCGGCGGTCAGGGTCCCTGACGACATGGACGTATCTGCATCCAATGAAATGCGCCCGTGCGTCGGCGCCTGTTGGTTCAGTAGCGCGACGTACCCTGGCTTATGCACCAGCGTCACCCACTCGTCTTCGGCTTTTCGAGGCTCGATCGTGGTCAGCTTCGTAGCCATGCCGCTCTGTTCAAGCCGTTGCATGATGGCACGAAGCCGGTTCGGCGACTCCGGATGTCCGGCGCCCATATCGTGCTCAAGGTAACGTGGATCGTAGATAAGACCGGTTGTGCCCATATTAGAGTCCGTGAAATTTGCCGCGTCGCTCGCCATCAATGAAAACGATATAGGTGATCAGACTAGCATGCAGGAATCGCCATAGACAATGATCAGAAACGCGTGCTACGGTCGACGCTTAGCTCGCCGATTTACCCTGGAGAACGTGATGCCCAACCCGAGAATTGAACCGCTAAAAAAGGTGCTGACGATCGACCCGAACGACGAGGTCGCGTGGTTCGGCTTAGGCAAAGCCTACATGGAAGATAGCAACTGGCAGGAAGCGGTACCGGCCCTTCAGAGCTGCATCACAGTCAAACCCACCTATTCAGCGGCCTTCTATGCATTAGCGCAATCGCTGCAGAAGCTCGAACGTTTTGACGAGTGCCGACAGGTGTCCGATCAGGGCATCGCCGTCTCCACAAAAAACGGCGATGCGATGGTGACGAAAAACCTGGAAATCCTGAAGACCACGCTTCCTGCGTGACTCGCGCGCTTTCCTGCACAGCCGATGGGCTAACTGCTTTTCCCTCTAGCCGGTCCGCTATACTTGAGGGCCGGTTTGCGCAGCCACGAGTATCGAAGTTCCCGCGCAACTGCGTGTGACGGCGGTCGAAGCCACATCCCTTCACGCCGATGCGGCGCCCTCTTCATCATCATCCCCGGCCTGGGCTTGGTCCTCACGCCGTTTTTCAAGAGTCGTCGCGACTTCATCAAGCCAGCGGCCGGCTCCATCCAGCACTTCACGCACCAGCGGCTCCGGGTGGCCGGTGCGTTTCATGGTCCATTGGCACAGATAGCCCAGGAGATCCTCTCGCTCGAAACGGCGGGTGGATTGCGTTGAGAGCACCGACAGTTCCGACAGGCCCGTTCTGAGAATCTCTGCGACGGTGTCCCGTCCATAGGACGTGGCGGCTGTCACATATTGTATCGCCCGGTTGATTTCTTGTTCAGTCATGGCCTCACCTTGCGGCGGATTGTAACATTCAAACCGGACTAGTCAAAGGTGGCCTCTTGGACGCCGCCTGCCATCAAAGAATCTACAAGCCCGCCGTCTCCGACGATGGTATGATCCCTGACATCATTCACCCTTATTACCGGAGCCTCGATTATGGCCGCTTCGCGCAAGACTGCATCCTCTCCCTCAACACGCCGTTCGGCTTCCTCTCGCGAGTTTGCCGATCATTGGGAACTGTCCGATCTGGTCACCGATCCGGTGAAACAATTCGATCGCTACCTGAAAGACCTGACGGCAAAGGTTGAACGATTCCAATCGGCACGGACCGACCTGGTCGCGACGATGCCGGAACAGACCTTTCTGGACCTGCTGACGCTGTCGGACCAGATCGCCAGAGACTCGGGTCGACTGGGAGCCTACGCCTATCTGTGGTTTTCTGAAGATACAAAACAGCTGCAGGCCCGCTCGTTCAAAAACAAGGTCGAAGAACATCTCACCGCGCTCCATAATCATCTCCTGTTCTTCGATCTTTGGTGGCAGGGGGTTGATGAACCGAATGCGACACGATTGATGGCGAACAGCGGGGACTTCCGGTATCACCTGGAAACCATCCGGCGTTTCAAGCCGCATACGCTCTCAGAAGCGGAAGAGAAGATCATTAACATCAAGAACATCACCGGCCAGAACGCCGTCCACCAGCTCTACGATATCGTCACCAATGGCTTCACCTTCACGCTGCGCGTGGGAGGAAAAAAGAAGACGATGAACCGCGAGGCATTGACGGCTTTTCTGCGCAGCCCGAAAGCGGCCCTGCGCGAGGCCGCCTATCGAGAGATGTATCGCGTGTATGAATCTCACCAGGATCTGCTCGGCGAACTGTACAAAACCCTGGTCAGCGACTGGAAAGCAGAGAATCTCCAGCTGCGCCATTTTGCCGCGCCGATGGCGACCCGGAACCTCAGCAACGACATTCCCGATCGAGCCGTGGACGCGCTCCTCTCCGTGTGCATCAAGAACGCCCCGATCTTCCAACGCTACTTCGGCTTGAAGGCTCGGCTCTGCAAGATCAAAACAATGAACCGATACCACATCTATGCGCCCCATCGGGCCGAACAGAAAACCTACCGGTATGCGGATGCGGTTCGGATGGTGCTGGATGCGTACCACGGCTTTTCGCCTCGTCTCGCCGAATTGGCGCAGCGCGTGTTCGCCGATCGCCACATCGATGCCCGCACGAAACCGGGTAAATTGGGCGGAGCCTACTGTTACAGCGTGAACCCCGGCCTGACGCCATACGTGATGCTGAACTTCACCGGCGAGGCCCGCGACATCGCCACCATGGCCCACGAATTGGGCCACGCCGTCCATGGGATGATGGCCGAGCAGCACAACGTGTTCACCTTCCATTCGACGTTGCCGCTGGCAGAAACCGCCTCGGTGTTCGGCGAGCGCATTCTTTCAGACGCCTTGATGGCCTCCGAAACCAGCAAACCGGTGAAGCAGAGCCTGCTCGTCAACCAATTGGACGACATCTATGCCACGGTGATGCGGCAGGCGTACTTTGTGGCCTTTGAACGCACCGCTCACGATATGGTGGCGCAGGGCGCGACGACCATCGATTTGGGAAAGACCTATCTAACATTGCTCCGGCAGCAATTCGGAAAGACGTTACGCGTGCCGCAAGAGTTTCAATGGGAATGGCTCAGCATCCCCCACATCTACGCCAGCCCGTTTTATTGTTATGCTTATAGTTTCGGCAACTTACTCGTGCTGGCGCTCTATCGCATGTATCAGGAG